>NZ_JAVWUP010000058.1:0-14918 GCF_036667095.1 Gordonibacter sp.
GGCGAGGCCGCGTTTCTGGGCAGGTCACCCAGTGTATGGGCCAACTTGCAAATCAACCAGCTACAACCGTTGGTTGGCTGTCTGCGCACGATTTAGGTTGTGTCGTCGGTTAAGGTGAAGCGTGCTAAAATGAAGAGAACTTCCCTGAATACGGAGTTTTGAAGGGCAGAAGCGGTGAAACAGCACTTAAAAAATTTCGATGTAGATGCCGAATTTCTCTTCGAATCTATGGTTGCTGTTAGCAATGATTACATCTATGTGCGAGATGTTGAACAGGATGCAGCCATTGTTTCACCGAATATGGCTGCTGACTTCGGTATCGAAGAGCGAGTAATCGGTGATTTTCTAAAAAACTACAGTTCACGTGTTCATACGCGCGACAAAGCGCGCGTTCTTGGTTTAATACATGAGATCAACGAATCGAATGAGTCTTGTTTTGCTATGGAATTTCAAATGCGCATGGCAGGAGACGATTATTTTTGGATGCGTGATTCTGAGCGCATCAAGCGAGATCCTCAAACGGGGAAACCTCTCTTGATATTTGGCATGTTACGCAATATGGAACGGGATGAAAATATAGACCATGTAACCGGTCTATTGGAATTTACTCGGCACAAAAGCCAATTTGAAAGGACTCTTGCCTCTCTAGCCGATTTTTCGGGACATCTATTGCTGCTTGGCATTGATGATTTTGCCATTATAAACACGCTTAACAATCACAGTTTTGGCGATAAGGTGTTGCGAGTTATTGCTCAAGATATTTTAGATATGCTTCCCTCGGGGGATGCGTTGTATCGGTTTGAAGGGGATCAGTTTCTTGCCGTCATTGAGGGAAAGACGCTCAACGACGTACTAAACTTCTATAGACGCATTAAAAAATACGGTATGCTGCCACACCAAATCGATGGACAATCATACAGCTTTACTGTCTCAGCAGGCGCGATAGCCTATCCTCAGCAAGGAAATACATGGTCTGATCTGGAAAAAGGCCTATCGGTTGCCTTGAGAAAGGCGAAGGAAAACGGCAAGAATCAATGTATCGAATTTACCAAGGAACTTCTTGAAGAGTGTTTGCACGAGCAAATGCTGGGACAACGTCTTGGTGAGGGAGCACGCAACGGTTTCAAAGGATTTCGTGCTGTGTTTCAGCCGGTATGTTTGACGAAGTCTTTGGAGGTGAAGGGCGCGGAAGCTCTGATGCGTTTTCGCGGGGCAAAGGGAGTTGATGTTAGCCCAGCGGAATTTATCCCCCTGTTGGAGTCATCGCAGCTTATTCTTCCTGTGGGTATGTGGATGATTGAGCAGGCTATTATCGCCTGTAAGGAATGGATGACTTTTATCCCCGATTTTGTCATGAACGTGAATGTGTCTTATGTTCAGTTGCGAGATCCCAGCTTTTGCGACAAAGTTGAACATTTGTTGTTGAAATACGAACTGGATGCAGACAATATTATTCTTGAGCTTACCGAGAGCCGTTTTATTTCGGGTGATGCTGCCGTCAACGCATCGCTTGAACGCCTCAAAGCTCTTCATATACCTCTTGCTATGGATGATTTTGGAACAGGGTATTCTTCGCTTGGGCGACTTGCTCAGTTTAACGTTGATCTTGTTAAGATAGATGGACTTTTCGTACAGGCACTGAATCGAAGTCGGTATAACCATGATTTCGTGGAATCCGTTATTCGCTTATGCCACAACGTAGGTATGAAAGTATGTGTCGAGGGTGTCGAAACGCGCGAGGAACAGGAAAGCGTCTATCTATTAAACCCAGATTTTGTACAGGGCTACTATGTTTCAAAGCCGCTCGAAAAAGATGAGTTTTACCGTAAGTTCATTCAAGCGCCCTACGACAATGAGAGCATTGCTGTGAATTTGGGTCGAGAGAAACTCCAAAAACAGTTGGTGGGCGATAAGGAACTTTTGTACGCAATGATCAACGTCACGCCTTTAAGCGTGATATTGTGGAATCGAGATTATGAAATACTTACCTGCAACGACGAAACAGTGCAGCTTTTTGAAGCTTTATCTCAGCAAGATCTAATAGAACATTTCTACGATTTCTCACCTGAAAAGCAACCTTCCGGACAGCTTAGTAGAATAGGCGCAATCGAAAAGCTGCAACCGGCATTTATGTCGGGACGTACAAGTTTCATCTGGATGCACTGCACACGTAAAGGTGATTCGATACCAGCTGAAGTAACGGCGGTGCGTCTTCCGTACCAAGATGATTGTATTGTCGCTAGCTTTGCACGTGATCTTCGCACTCAACTGGCAGTTGAAGAAGAGAATCAACGATTTCGCGGGCGTTTGGAAGCGCTGCTAGACGCGACACCTTTGTGCGTGAATCTATGGAACGTCGATCTTGAAAATATCATGTGCAACCAAGAGGCGGTAAAACTGTTCGATCTTGAAAACGAGCAGGAATACCTTGATTGTTTCGAAAGCTTATCTCCGAAGTACCAGCCTGACGGTCGGTTGAGTTCTGAGATGTCTACCGAATACATTAGGGCGGCACTTAAGACAGGCCGTATTCAGTTTAAATGGATGCATCAAAAACCTACCGGTGAACTTATTCCGTCGGAAATTACGCTCGTGCGCATTGATGGCCTTGATGCGGGGGATGGCGTAGTTGCGGGTTACACGCGTGACTTGCGCTCGCAATTGTCGTTCGAACAGGCGCAGCGCATCACTTCTTCACGTATTCGTTCCGTAATGAATGCTTCTCCGCTCGCCTGCTTGCTTTGGAGCTTACAGGGGCAGCTTCTCGATTGCAATCAGGTTGCAGTTGATCTTTTTGGTGCGAAAGACGTGGCGGATGTCGCTAACAACTTCGATAGTTTTCTCCCGCTGTATCAGCCGGATGGTTCCAATAGCTTAGAGCGAAAAGCTGCTAGCTTTAAACAGGCCGAAGAGGTCGGACCTCTTGTGTTCGAATGGATATACGTCAATCGCAATAACGAAGAAATCCCCTGCGAAGTTACGGTGGTGCGTACCGTCATTGAGGGCGCTGAGGAAGATATCATCGTATCGTATAGTCGCGATTTGCGAGAATTACGCAAAACTTTAGAGCTAAACGAGCGTCTGACGCGCCTTGCGAATCATGATGCGCTGACGGGGTGCTTGTCGCGAGCGTGCCTGGTGACGAAAATTGAGACGCTCTTCAAGACCACGAAAGAGGAAGATTTACTGTCTTTAACCTATTTGGATTTGGACGCTTTTAAGGATGTCAACGATTCTTACGGGCATGAGGCGGGCGATATTGCACTGCGGAGTGTTGTGGGCATCTTGACAGAAATCTTGCCCGCGAATGCGCTGATCGGTCGATTTGGTGGCGATGAGTTCGTCGTTGTCTTGCAGGGAGTAGCGCGCAGAGATGTTCAGACCTTGTTGGACAACATCGTAGAGAGAGTGTCCAACATGACGTTGTGGTTCGGCGAGGAGAGCTTTTCTACGTCGGTCAGTTTGGGCTCCGCTTTCCGGGATTCGCTTGATAAACGGTCAAAAGATATGCTGCGTCGTGCTGACGTTGCTTTATACGAGGCAAAGCGGCAGGGACGTAACCGGGGGATTATTGCATCGTAGACGCTGCCCGCGTTGACGTTTTGCTGCGAGAAATTAACCTGCGTAGTGAATTAACCACCGGTTACCCAGATTAACTCATCGATGGTGCACTAATCACCGTGCATATTACTATGGTCGGCCCAAGCGTCCGTGCGAGCACTGTCCGCTACAGTCGCGCATGCCCGTCGCGCAGAAACTTTAGTGCGCCGTTGGGGGTGAGCATCTCTTCGTAGGTGGGACCCAGCGCGTCGGCGAGACCGATTAAGTCTGTGAGGCGCAGGTTGATGATGCCCTCCTCGATCTCCGAGATATGGCTGCGCGTCGTGCCCACCATGTCGCCGACCTCGGTTTGCGACATGCCCTTGTGGGTGCGCAGAACGAAGACGTTCTCGCCGAATACACGTGCAAGGTTCTGGACTTGCGGCGTCCGGGTCTTCATGATGGTTTGTCGCTTCTTCTTTGACATTCGGCAATCGTAATTGCTACGATACAAAGCAATGTAATCTACCAAATACAATTGGCAAGGTTCCCTAAGAACGCCTCGAAGCTCGGCTGCCGCCTCCTGCCCGGCTATTCTGTTGCTTACCGGTGAATTTCCCGCCAATCTCCGCATGCGCTTCCCCCTTCATCTATAATCGGTAATTCGATCTTTGACTAACTGCAAATCGAAGGGGGTGTGAGTTCATGCCGAGGCTTCAAATCATGGATACCACGATCCGCGACGGCCAGCAGAGCCTGTGGGCCACGCGCATGCAGATCGGCGACATGCTGCCTATTCTGCCGAAAATGGACCGCGTTGGGTACTGGGCCATCGAGGCTTGGGGCGGTGCGACGTTTGATACGTGCATGCGCTTCCTCGACGAGAACCCGTGGGAGCGCCTGCGCTCCATCAAGGCCCAAACGCCGAATACGCCGCTGGCCATGCTGTCCCGCGGCCAGAATCTCGTTGGCTACAAACATTACTCGCGCGAGATATGCAACCGCTTCATCAAGGCCTCCAAGCGCAATGGCATTCATGTCTTCCGCGTGTTCGACGCCCTGAACGACATCCGCAACGTCGTAGACAACGCGGAAGCTATCAAGGAGTGCGGCGGTCACTTCGAGGGTGCCATCTCCTACACGATGTCGCCGGTGCACACTCTGGACAGCTATCTTGACTACGGCCAGAAGCTAAAGGACCTGGGCGCCGACTCCATTGCCATCAAGGACATGGCCGGCATGCTCACCCCGTACCGCACCGAGCGCATGGTGAAGGCGTTCAACGCCGAAATCGGCTTGCCGCTGCATATCCACTGCCACTATGTCGGCGGTATGGCTCCGGCCAACATCATTAAGGCCGCCGAGGCCGGCGCCGCTATCGCAGACACGGCCCATGCCCCGCTTGCGTTCGGCAACAGCCACCCCGCCGTCGAGATGATCGTGGCCGCTCTCCAGGAAAGCCGCTACGACACGGGGCTTGACCTGGACCTGCTGTTCGAGATCGCCGAATATTGGGAAGAGGTGCGCAAGCGCGGACACTACAAGCGCGGCGTGTCCTCTCTTATCCACATGCAGGTGTACTCGCATCAGGTTCCGGGCGGCATGATGTCCAACCTGGTATCGCAGCTGGAAATCCAGAACGCAGGCGACCGTTTGTCCGAGGTCATGCAGGAGATTCCCAAGGTACGCGCCGAGGTGGGCTATCCGCCGCTCGTCACGCCCATGTCCCAGATCGTGGGCACGCAGGCGGTGTTCAACGTGCTTACCGGCAAGCGCTGGAGCGTCGTGTCCAAGGAGATGAAGGATTACATCTGCGGATACTATGGCAAGGCTCCGGGCCGTATCGACAAGGACATCGCGGCGAAGGTCGTTGGCAACTCCGAGATGCTGCCGCCTGATGTGGCACCCGGCTCGCTGGTTACCACCACCTATGCCCAGGTCGAGGAAGAGATCGGCGACCTCGCGAAGAGCGAGGAGGACGTGCTTATGTACGCCCTGTTCCCGAACGAGGCGCGCACCTTCCTGAGCAAGCACCGCACATCCGAGAAAGTCGACTTCCTCATGGAGCAGGAGTCGAGTCACACCAAGGAGGACGATTACGTGGACATCAATCAGATTCGCGAGCTGGTTCGCGTTGCCGAAGAGAGTGGCGTCGGCGAGATCGTGGTAGAAGAAGAGGGTACGCGTATCGCGGTGCGCATGCCGGGCACGCTGTCCTCCGAGGTAATGGCCGCCATGAGCGCCGTCGCACCGGTAGCCGCCGCTCCTGCCGCCGAGGCGACTGCCGCGGTGCCCGAGTCCGATCATCCCTCGAACTGGTATGCCGTCACGGCCCCCATGGTGGGCACGTTCTATTCGTCCCCGGCACCGGGCGAGCCCCCGTTCGTGCAGGTAGGAGATGAAGTTGCCGCCAACCAGACGCTCTGTATCGTGGAGGCTATGAAGCTGATGAACGAGATCACGGCTGAGGAGATGGGCACGGTGCGCGAGGTGTGCCTCGAGGATGCGTCTCCCGTCGAGTTCGGCACGGTTCTGTACTACGTCGAGCCCCACGGCACTCCGGCCCCGGCCCCGGAGACAGCATAATGTTTAACAAGGTTTTGATAGCCAACCGCGGCGAGGTGGCGCTGCGCGTCATGCGCGCCTGCCGCGAGCTGGGCGTAAAGACGGTCGCGGTGCACTCGACCGAGGATGCCGAAACCTATACCGTGCAATACGCCGACGAATCGGTGTGCATCGGCCCGGCTCAGTCCAACAAGAGCTACCTCGTTATCCCCAGCATCATCGCGGCTGCGAAGAACACGGGGGCGGAGGCAATCCATCCCGGCTACGGCTTCTTGGCCGAGAACGCCGACTTCGCCCGCGCCTGCGTGGACAACGACCTCGTGTTCATCGGCCCCTCGGCCGACTGCATCGAGCGCATGGGCGACAAGAGCTCGGCGCGCGAGACCATGAAGACCTGTGGCGTGCCCACGGTGCCCGGCTCCGACGGCTGCCTCGACACGGCGGCCGAAGCCAAGGCCTTCGCCGACAGCGTGGGCTACCCCGTGCTGATCAAGGCCACGGCGGGCGGCGGCGGCAAGGGCATGCGCGAAGTGCACGATCCGGCCGATCTCGAGTCCCAGTACCAGGCAGCGCGCACCGAGGCCGGTGCGGCGTTTGGCAACGACGGCGTGTATCTGGAGAAGCTCGTGCTGCGTCCGCGCCATGTGGAGATACAGGTGCTGGCCGACGACTTCGGCAACAACCTGGCCCTGTGCGAGCGCGATTGCTCCGTGCAGCGTCGCCACCAAAAGCTCATCGAGGAAGCGCCCTCGCCGGCGCTGACCGAGGATCTGCGCCGCGCCATGGGAGTGGCGGCCATCAAGGCCGTACGTGCCACGAACTACAAGAACGCCGGCACGATCGAGTTTTTGCTGGACGAGGGCGGTCACTTCTACTTTATGGAGATGAACACGCGCGTGCAGGTGGAGCATCCGGTAACGGAGCAGATCACCGGTACTGACATCATCAAGGAGCAGCTGCGTATCGCTTCCGGCGAGCCTATTAGCTGCGCCCATCGGGCGCCGTTCTCGCCGTTCGGCCATGCGATTGAATTCCGCATCAACGCCGAAGACCCGGCGCACGGCTTCCGTCCGTGTCCCGGTACTATCACGAAGTTCGAGCCCCCGGCGGGCCCGGGCGTGCGCGTGGAGAGCTATGTGCGTACTGGTGCGCGTATCTCTCCTTACTACGACTCGCTGGTAGCCAAGCTTATCGTGTACGGACAGGACCGCGAAGAGGCCCTGCAGCGCGGTCGCCGCGCCTTGGACGAGTTCGTTATCGAGGGCATTGCCACTACGATCTCGTTTCATCGGCGCGTGCTGGACAACGCCGTGTTCTGTGCAGGCGAGGCGACCACCGACTTCATCGAAACCCAGATGGGAGACGTGTTATGAATGAATTGAACCTAGACGGCATGGCGCTTGCGCCCGGTGTCGTGGAAACCATCGTATCCATTGCCGCAAACGAGGTGGAGGGCGTGGCCTCCGTCGGCCCTGCTGCTACCAGCAGCTTGCGCGCCATGTTCACCACCCGCCCCGCAACGCAGGGTATTGAAATCGCAGTGGGCGAGGACGATCGGCTGAACGTATCGGTGCGCGTGGACGTGTACTACGGCTATGCGCTGCCCGACCTTGCGGCGAAGCTGCGCGAGGCGATCGCCGATGCGGTGGCGAGCCAGGTCGGTGCGCAGGTGGGCACGGTTGACGTGTTCATCGACGGCATCCAGTTCGCCGGTTAGCGGGGCAGTTGAAAGTATATGGCTGTAAAACGACATGAACGTACCCGTGCTCGCCGCGCGGCTCTCTCTCTGCTCTACACCAGCGAGATAACCGACGAGGGCGCAACTAAAATTGCAGAAGAAGGCCGCTTCTTGGCCGAAGAGGGTTCCTTGCCCGAGTACGCGCAGGCGCTGGTGCGCGGCGTGGAGGCTCATCGTGCGGGCATCGACAAGCACCTGGTGGCAACGTCTGAGAACTGGGCGCTTGCCCGTATGCCTATCGTGGATCGCTCCATCCTGCGCCTAGCTGTCTACGAGATGATATACGTCGACGACGTGCCTACCTCGGTGGCTATCAACGAGGCCGTGGAGTTGGCCAAGGACTACGGTGGAGAAGACGAGTCGCCTCGCTTTGTGAACGGCGTGCTGGGCCGCATCGCCAAGCTGCTGGAAGAGGAAGCCTCCGCAGGCAATGATCCGCGCGCTATTCTGGGTGGATCGGTCTTGGCGAGTGCTTCTGCGGCCGGCGAGCCTGTCCAAGAGGGCGATCTTCCTGCCGCTGCGCCTCTATCTGGCGCGACAGGCGTATCCGCCGAGACGGACAAGCCGGAGGGTCTTGCTGCCGCGTCCGACGAAGCATCCGGCACTGCGTCCGACGCTGTCGCATCGCCTCTCGAGGAGGCCGTGCATGGCGCTTGAGTCCTATGAGACCTTCGATGCGGTGAAGACCCGTCTCGACGAGATCGTCGACGCTGTGGGGTCTGACGAGCTGCCGCTAGACGATGCGCTCTCGTTGTACGAAGAGGCCGTAGCCTTGGGCCTGCGCGCCAGCAACCTGCTGGAAACTGATATCGAAGAGCACCGCACCCGCGACGAGGCGTGCGAGGCTGACGACGAGGCGGGAGAATCGGTCGAGGACCCCGCAGGCGGAACGGAGGCGTGATTATGGGGCAACGCATTCTCGACGCTATTTCGTCGCCGGCCGATCTCAAGCTGCTGACCGACGATGAGCTGGCTATTCTCGCAACCGAGATCCGCGAGGAAATCGTCACGGTTGCGGCAGAGAACGGAGGCCATGTGGCCTCGTCGCTGGGTGCCGTGGAGATCATCCTGGCCGTCCACAGCCTTATCGACTGCCCGAGCGACAAGTTCGTCTTCGACGTGGGGCACCAGGCCTATGCCCATAAGCTGGTTACGGGCCGCCTTGAGCAGTTCTCCGGCCTGCGCACCTACGAGGGCCTCTCGGGTTTCCCGAAGCCCGAGGAGAGCCCCTGCGACGTGCATCCCTCCGGCCATGCTTCCGACTCGCTTTCGGTGGCGCTGGGCCTGGCGGAGGCGCGCGATCTTGACCATGGCCGCGAGAAGGTCGTGGCGCTTATCGGCGACGCGGCGCTTTCCGGCGGTATGGCGTTCGAAGCCTTGAACCATATCGGACAGGTGCAAACGCCCATGGTGGTCATCCTGAACGACAACGAGTTCTCCATCTCGCGCAACGTGGGCGCTATGGTGAAGCACTTGGGCTATATGCGTGCCACCACGCAGTACCGCACCGCCCGCGACTCGGTCCAAGAGCGCTTGGAGAGCAGCGGTCCCCTCGGCACGGCGTTGGCCGACTTCGGGCGTAACGTGAAGGAGTCGCTGAAGCAGTTCATCCTGCCGCGCACCATGATCTTCGAGCAGCTGGGCATCTTGTGTACGGCTCCGATCGACGGGCACGATATCGGTGCGTTGAAGGAGACGCTGCGCATGGTGCTGGATGCCGATGCGCCCGTGCTTATGCACGTGGTGACGAAGAAAGGCGCCGGCTATGCACCAGCCATGCGTAATCCCGAGAAGTTCCACGGAGTGGCTCCGTTCGATATTGCGACCGGGGAAGTGAAGAAGAAGCCCGCTTCAGCACCTTCCTACATGAACGTGTTCGGCGAGGCCCTCGTTCGCGAGGCACGACGCGACGAAGATATCATTGCCATCACAGCTGCGATGAAGGACGGCACCGGCCTGTCTGCCTTCGCCGAGGAATTCCCCGAACGCTTCATCGACTCGGGCATTGCCGAGGAGCATGCGGTGGGCTTGGCGTCGGGTTTGGCCAAGGGCGGCAAGAAGCCGGTCGTAGCCATTTACTCGACGTTCTTGCAGCGTGCCATCGACCAGATCATCATCAACAACGCGCTGCCCGATCTGAACGTGGTGTTCGCCATCGACCGTGCTGGGGTGGTGGGCGAGGACGGCCCGACGCATCATGGCATGTTCGACCTGGCTTTTATGCGCATGATCCCGCATATGCGGGTGCTGGCCCCTTCGAATGAGGCCGAGCTCGTGCATGCGCTGCATACGGCCCTGGCGCTGGGCGGCCCGTTCGCGGTGCGCTACCCGCGCGGCGCTGGCGAGGGTGTTGCCGTGCCGCAAGAGCCGGAGGTTCTGGTGGTAGGGAAGGCGAACGTCGTGCGCAAGGGCGACGACGTGGCTATTCTCGCATTTGGCCGCATGGTTGGTCGCGCGTTGGGTGCGGCGGAGCTGCTGGCCGAGCGGGGCATCGAGGCGCGCGTCGTGGACATGCGCTGGGTGAAGCCGCTCGATGCCAAGGCTGTTTCCCGCGCTGCGAAAACGAAGCTGGTGGTGACGGTGGAAGGCGGCGTTATCGCGGGCGGTGCCGGCGAGGGCGTGCTGGGCGAGCTAGCTCGCCAAGGCCTGCAGGCACCGGTTTTGAACCTGGGTATCCAGGACACCTTCGTTCCTCAGGGTAAAACCGATTTGCTGCTGCGCGATCTGGGCCTTGATGCCGAAGGCATCGCCGCATCGATCGAGGAGCGCTTGGCACGCAGCCGCTAGGGGCGCGCTGCCGTTATTGGCGGCAAGGAGCGGAGGAATCGAGGGGGTGAGAACCCCTTTGCGGAACCTCAACAGGTATGCAGAAGGCGGGTATCGACGATTGCGTCTGTCGATACCCGCCTTAATGTGAGCTGTGCGCTTCGATGGCTTCGGCGGGCTCGCGCCTTTCCGGCACCATAACCATTATTTTACCTAAACTTGATCTTTTCGTTGCCCTGTCTTGATAAAGTCCGGCTATCATTGCCAGCGTGCTTTGCGTGCCGTATCCATGAAAGGGAACGATCGTTGAAGATTACCGCTTGCCCGAGTGCCCTCTTTGTTGCAAGGAGCGGTTATGGGCTATGATCTCGGGGCGTTTCTCGCCGCATTCACCAGTGATCCTATACTTGCCCTTATCGTTGTCCTGACGTTGGGCGCCACGGTCGTGAACGGAGCGACCGACGCGCCGAACGCCATTGCCACCGTGGTGGGCACGAAGGCCATGAAGCCCTTGCCGGCTATTGCCATGGCCGCAGTGTGCAACTTCGTTGGCTTGGCGCTTATCACCATGATCTCATCCGCCGTGGCGAAGACCATCTTCCATATGGTGGACTTCGGTGGAGACAACCACGCGGCCCTCGTGGCGTTGGCGGCTGCGATGGTGGCTATCATCGTTTGGGGGGTGGTGGCCTGGTTCTTCGGCATCCCCACGTCGCAGAGCCACTCGCTCATCGCCGGCATTACCGGTGCGGCCATTGCGCTGCAGGGCGGACTGGGCGGCATCAATGGCGACGAGTGGATTAAAGTCGTGTACGGTTTGGTCATCTCTACGGTACTGGGATTCGGAATGGGCTGGCTGTTCACTCGGATGATCAGGGTGGGCGCTCGCGGGGTGAGTCGTCGCGAGGCGAACGGCTTCTTCAAATGGGCCCAGATCATCTCCGGTGCCGGTGTGGCGATCCTGCACGGCGCGCAAGATGGGCAGAAGTTCTTGTCGCTGTGCATGCTGGGTATCATGATTGGCATGAGCGGCGGCATCCAAGATGATGTGACGTTCCCGTTCTGGCTGATCATCCTGGTGTCGATGGTTATGGCGCTGGGTACGGCGGTGGGCGGCAAGAAGATCATCAAATCAGTGGGCATGAACATGGTGAAGATGGAGCAGTACCAGGGCTTTGCTGCCTGTCTGTCGGCCTGCTTCTGCATCGGCCTTGCCACGTTCACCGGCATGCCGGTATCCACAACGCATACAAAGACCACCGCCATCATGGGTGTAGGGGCTGAACGCAGCCTCCGTTCGGTGAAATGGGGCCTTGCGGGCAAGATGGTGCTCACGTGGGTACTCACGTTCCCCGGCTGCGGCCTTTTGGCTTACGGGTTCACGTATCTGTTCCTCATGTTCATGTAGCTGAAATCAGAAGGCTCGAAGCGGCGACCAGCGATGAGGCGGTCTATCGTGTCGGGCTGCCATGGGCATAGGCCCTCTTCGCGTATCGAGCGGAAAAGCCCGCTGCAGGCTTTTCCTTCGTTGCGATGTCAAGGATGCGACGAATGCTCATCATCTGCGGGTGGGCTTCCGCTGCTTTTGCGAGGTCGGCTATAGTCTTTCCTGTTGGCGCGGTGAACGGGAGGCCTACTTTATGGAGAGCGAAGACTTCGCGAAGGGCACGGAGCGCATGGTGGATCCTATTACGGTCGGCTCCATTCATTTTATGCAGCAATTCTACGGCATGATGCCGCTCGGCATGCAGCGCAAGCTGCTTGCGCGCGCATCGGAGACCACGCCGTACATGGGGTTCGTGGTTGAGCCCTATGCGTTCTTCCTTTTCTACGAGATCGCCGACGAGCGGCGCGCAAGTTCGCTGCTCCCCTCCGGCTTCAGGCTTGCCGAGGCACGCGTCTTTGAAGGCGACGAGCCGGCGCACTTTGCCATCATGAGTTTCTTTCGCGTTCATACCAGTGCCTTCTGGGGCAGTCGCGCTGAATTCTATCTGGTTGCCGAAGACGAGCGCACAGGTCTTTTGAGCTGGGTCATCGTTGACTATGCAAGCGATACCATCAGCTACGACCGCAAACATGGACTTCGTGCGCCGTCTGCCCCTCCCGCGGTGATGACCACGACATACGATGGGCGGGTGCTGGTGGATATGGCAAGCATTCAGGATGGAGGGCGCACGGCGTTCTCGGCAACACTGGAGAACTCGCATATCCGAAAGCTCGATACGCGCCTGTGGATCGAGGGGAACCTGTCGGTAGGGTACGGTAAGTCGCTTTCCGAAGACAACTCAGACGTATTCTCCCTTACCTTCCTTCCCGAGGAGATGGGTGCGGCGCTGGATGTTCCGCTGGAGAACTTGCGGCTGGAGCAGGCGACCTGGTGCACCGACATGCTCACGCCAAAACCCTCAAAACTGGCCTGCTTCCCGTTCGCACAGCACCTTTTGTCTGACAGCCCGGGGTTTGCGAGCGGACATTCGACCGAGGAGGAACTCAGGGAAGCCGCGCGCTCGGTCGATTTCGGCGCGCTGAAGACCTTTTCGATCGGCTCGGTACGGAAAAGTATGCTAGCCAGCATGGCCATCACGGTGGGCATGCTGGCGATTCTGGTTGTGGCTTTGATATTGAAGTAAGCCGTCGACGAGGCGACGTAGAGGCCTGATCGACGGCTTACTTCTACGCCTCGTCCTCTACGATTTCTGCGGTAGGGGCGTTGTGCTTCACGCTCTCGATGCCCTTCTTGCAGGACTCTTTGGATTGATATACCTGAGAAGTAGCGATGACCTCGCCGTTGTCGGCTTTCAACACGAAGTGGCACCCAGCGTCGGTCTTCTTAATGACAAACTTACCCATATAAAGCCTCCTATATCAAAAGACGATAAGGCGATCATACACTCATGCTGTTTGTCATGCCGTGTCAACGGAACCCTTGAACGAACGGTTGAAGGTCGATCGGCGGCTAACGACAGGTGGCATCGCCCCGTCAAGCATCACGTGGGACTACGAAACCGATGTGGTGGTTGTCGGATCGGGCTCGGGCGGCACGTGTACGGCAATCGAAGCGGACTCTCGCGCCATTATCGAAGAACAAAGGAATGTACGGTGGAAACCCGGTGCTTTACGGCGGCTACCTGCTCACAGCGGGCTGGTCCACCCAAGAGGAGCTTACCGGCTACAAGGGGGATACCGGTGAGGCGCTTGCCGACCGGATGTTGTGCTGGTCGCAAGGCATGGGAGGGCAAGTACAACCCGCACGTCGCCCAGCACGGCGAGCAGACCTGCAGCAACTGCCACAAGGCCCACCGCGCGTCGGTGAACGCCTGCACGCAGTGCCACAGCGAGGCCTACGTGCCGGACGGCTGGCTGACGGCCTCAGAGGCCAACAAGCTGGCTGCCTAGTCAGCATCCAAGCGAGCGCGCCTGGACCAAGGCACGCGGACTGCATAACCGAAGAGGGAGCCCGTATCGAGTGCTAGACGCTCGGACGGGCTCCCTCTTCGATGCGTTGCGGAGAACGGGTTTCTCGGCTAGCCTACCTGCTTCTCCATAATGAAATCGTCCATGATGTAGCCTTCTCCGATGTCGGTTTCTACGGAGTCTATGGTGACAAATCCTTTGCCGAGGTAGGCTCGGATGGCCAGCTCGTTCCCCTTGTTCACCGTGAGGTACAGGGCCGAAAGTCCGCGTTCGCGGCATAGGCTTTCGTAGAAGCGGACGGTTTGCGAGGCGAAGCCGTGACCGCGTTCGGCGGCGCGCAGGTATATCTTCGAGATGAAGTAGCGGTTGGTCGCGGGCTCCGGGTGCCCGCCGGTGTAGCCCACCAGGCGCCCATCGCTGTCATCGTGCAGAAACCAGTACTCGTAGGCATCGTCGCGCAGGGCGCGCTCGATGGCTGCAAGGCTCTGGAACTGTTCGACCATATAGTCGGTCTGCTCCGCGCCGATGAGCGCGGGCCAGTATTCGTGCCATATCTCGTCGGCTAGTGCCGCCAGTTCTGCGCGGCTCTCCGCTGTCTCCACTGCGGTGAATGTGGCGCCCATATACGTCTCCTCGTCGTTTCTCGGTGGCTCCTTTTCGCTCGGCATCATTGTAACGCCGATGCCCCTTGTTTGTTAAAAGACGCTTTCCGGCGTGCTAGCATCGCTCCGCCTGCTCGCCCTGTCCGTCTTTCCCGCGCGATGATCAAGCTGGTCATGTAGGGATTGATGGCGGACATGGTGGCGGAGTCGCCGACGGCGCTGAGCCATGGCTCGTATCCCGCTTTGGCTGACGTGGCCTTCCGGACGGCTTTTGCCCGCACAACGTGCCGCAC
>NZ_JAVWUP010000059.1:0-14872 GCF_036667095.1 Gordonibacter sp.
GCGAGCAGCAAGCCTTTTGCCGCTGTTTATGTTCTTAATCGCTTTTCCGAAGGAGTGCTTTCGAGGAACTTAGGGGATAATAATGCCTATCTAATAAATTTGGTTTTGAGGAGGGGAGCACGTTTATGTCCGAAGAGAACAAGCTCGGCAAGAAGATCGCCACCCTGCGCACCGCGCACCATCTGTCGATCCAGGATCTTGCCGACCGCTGCGGATGCGACGTATCGGTGGTTGAAGGGCTTGAAGCTGGCGCCGTGCCGCCTTCGTTGGCCCCCCTTATCAAGATCACGCGCGCCTTGGGTGTGCGCCTCGGCACCCTCATGGACGACGATGAGAACCTGGGGCCTGCTTACGTAGATAGCGTCCAGATGGAAGAAGTCACTCGCCTGAAGTCGTTCGAGACGGCTAGCGATGCCGGCGACCTAAGCTACTTCAGCCTAGCGGCCGGACGTCCCTCGCGTCACATGGACCCCTTCGTTATTACGGTGACGCCTTCGGGCGAGACCGACCACGAGCTGGTGGGCCACGAGGGCGAGGAATGGCTCTACGGCATGGAGGGCTCGATCGAGATCGAGTACGGCAAGGACATCTACGTGCTGCGTCCCGGCGAGAGTATCTACTACGACTCCATCGTGCCGCATCAGGTGCGTGCACACGATGGCCAGAACGCCAAGTTCCTGGCTGTCGTGTACACCCCGATCTAAGGGAGGCTCCATGCCAGAAGAAACCGCTTCCATCCCGGGCGACCGCGATTACCCGCTGCACTCCGAGAAGACCATCGGCGCGTACTTCCGCGACCAGGTGGCCATAGACCCCGACCACGAGTTCGTGGTCTACCCCGATCGTGATCTGCGCTGGACCTACAAAGACTTCGACGAGCGCACCGACAATCTGGCGCGCGGCTTGCTTGCCATCGGCATGAAGCCGGGCGACCACTTGGGAGTTTGGGCACGCAACATTCCCGACTGGCTCACGTTTATGTACGCCACGGCCAAGATCGGCGTGGTCATGGTCACGGTGAACCCCGTGTACAAAAGCCACGAGCTGGATTACGTGCTGAAACAGTCCGACATGAAGGCGCTTTGCGTCATCGACGCCTACCGCGACGTGGACTACCTGCAGATCATCCGCGATCTGGTGCCCGAGACGCTCACGCAGCAGCGCGGGCACTTGGAGACCGAGACCTATCCGCACCTCAAGAGCATTATCTACATGGGTCCGGAAAAGCATCGCGGCTGCTACAGCGTGCCCGAGCTCGTGCTGCTTGGAAGCCATGTGCCCGTCTCGGCGCTGGCCGAGGCCGAGGAGCACTTCGATAACAACAGCGTGGTCATGATGCAGTACACGTCCGGCACGACGGGCTTCCCCAAAGGCGTCATGCTCACGCATCGCAACATCATGAACAACGGCTTCTACATCGGCGAGGGTCAGAAGCTCACGGCTGCCGACCGCGTGACGCTGCCGGTGCCGTTCTTCCACTGCTTCGGCTGCGTGCTGGGCGTCATGGCGAACCTCACGCACCGCTCCACCATGATCGTCGTGGAGGATTTCAACGCGGGGCTTGTGCTGCAGGCCGTCCACAAGGAGCGCGCCACGGCGGTCTACGGCGTGCCCACCATGTTCATCGCCGAGTTGAACCATCCCGACTTCGATACGTTCGATCTGACCAGCCTACGTACGGGCATCATGGCCGGAAGCCCGTGCCCGCCGGCGGCTATGCGCGAGGTCATGGACAAGATGTACATGAAGGAAATAACCATCTGCTACGGCCTTACCGAGACGAGTCCTGTGTTCACGCAGACCAGCGCCGACGACGACATCGAACACAAGTGCGAGACGGTAGGACGCAAGCACCCGCCAGTCGACGTGCGCATTATCGACCCGGCCGACGGGCATATCTGCGGCGTAGGCGAGCCGGGAGAACTCTGCTGCAAGGGCTACAACGTCATGAAGGGCTACTACAAGATGCCCGAGGAGACGTCGCGCGCCATCGATGCGGATGGCTACCTGCATTCCGGCGACTTGGGAGTGGTGGACGAGGACGGCTACTATCGCGTGACCGGGCGCATTAAGGATATGATCATCCGTGGCGGCGAGAACGTCTACCCTCTCGAGGTGGAGAACTTCCTGCTGAGCATGCCCGGTATCTTGGATGCGCAGGTGGTGGGCATTCCCGACGAGAAGCTCGGGGAGTTGGTGGGCGCGTTCGTGCGCGTACGCCCCGGCCACGAGGACATGACCGAAGAGGACGTGCGCGCCTTCGCCATTCCGCGCATCGCGCGCTACAAGGTGCCCAAGCGCGTGTTCTTCGTAGACGACTTCCCCATGACCCCGTCCATGAAGGTGCAGAAGTTCAAGCTGCGCGAGATGGCTGAGGAGCTGGTCAGGGCGGGGAAGTAGCGCTTTGGTTTTCAGGGCGGGAGGGATCGGTAGTTGTGGCTACCGATCCCTTTTACTACGCTTAACGGACGCTCTCCCTCTTATGAGACAAATTACGTCTATGGCGAACGATCCTATCGCGCGAGGAAGTGGTGGCCGAGATAAGCAAGACGGTCGTCCACGAGATCGGCCACTACTTCGGTATAGACGACACACGCCTTCACGAGATGGGGTACTGATCTCGCCTCATCTGCGGCGTTTTCCTCGCAGCTAGGGAGGGTTGGCACCGACGGAGCCGCGATGCCTGTGCTGGCCCTAGGGGCGCGAGCCCTTGAAACGACGTGCAACGCCCTTGCGAGAAGCGAAGATGATGCCCGCGCCCAAGGCCACGGCGACGGTCGCCCCTACCGCCACGGCGAACCCGGGCAGCCGATCTGTTCCGTCGGCTGCGGCGGCCGTCGCGCCGTCTCTGCCTGGCGACCCGCCGCGTGCCGTGCCTTCGCCTGGTTCAGGGGTGCCCTCCGATCCGTTTGCCGGCTTGGCGGCATTATCGTCGGAAGGCGTTGCGGTGCCGCTCGCAACGGGGGCGGCATCCGCCTGCTCGACGGAGGGCAGCAGGTCCAGCGGTGAGCTTTCGGGGTTCACGCGCTCGCTTTCCCCGAGCGTGACCCCTCCGCGGTTGCCGCCGATTTCTCCTTCGTTGACGCCGCCCGGGCCGGCGCTGCCGCTGCCGTCAGGATTGCCGGTGCCCGGCTTCTCAGGATCGTCTTGCGGTTTTAGGGAGTCGGGGAAGGCGAGCAACACGGGATCGTAGGTGACTGCTTGCTCCTGTCCGTCAAGCAGGAACGTAGCGGTGATGCGCACGTAGAAATCGCGGAAGTCGGTGTCGGGCTCGGTGTAGAGCACCATGCAGGTGTCATCGGACACGTTCACGAGATACGCCAGCTCGTCTTCCGAGTGATAGTAAGCGTATTCAGGGTCCCAGGTGCAAAGGGCGCCGGTGGTCCACGTGCCGACATTGGCGGCGTCGACTCGCTCGATACGCAGGGTTTGAAGGGGTGGATGCTCTGATTCATCGCTGTTGAACAGGGGATACGTAAGCTCTGGCAGGTAGATGTTTGCTATGGCCCTGCCCTTGAGCACCTGGACGATCTCGCCGGTGGGTTTGGCGGGATTGTCCGGCTCGTTGGCTCCCTCAGAGTCTTCCGGCCCGCCTGCATCCTCCGGTGCCCCTATGATGCCGCCGAGGTTTCCCGTGTTCCAGGAACCTGCGTCCGGCATATCTTGCGCAGCCTGGGCGCAAAGCGGCATGCAGGGCAGGCAGATGACGACGATGCAGGCCGCGCCTGCGGCACACAACAGGGGCGCGAACGGTTTTCTGATAAGATGGGGCACGAAACTCCTTATCGTCGTGAAAGGGGGCAGGTGTGCCGCTTCGTTCCGTAATCCGCGCGACCGCGCCCGTCTTGGCGATGTTCTTGCTTGTCGGATGCGCTCTGGCGCTTACCTACTACTATGATAACAAATATATCGCCCCGCCGCCTTACGGCGCCGATGGCTCCCTGTCCCTCGATGAAGCCGCCTTGGACCGCCCGGTGTCGCTGGTGGACGGCTGGATGCTCTCCGTGGACGATGCTCCGCCGACAGAAACCTTCATCGGCCAATACTCAGATTTTTCGTTTGTGCCGGGTGGTACCTCGCCGTTCGGTCGGGCTGTCTACCGGCTGACGTTGCACTACGAGGGCGCCTGGCCGCATGCTGCGGTCTTGCTGTTGCCCGAAGTGTTCGGAGACTATACCTTGTATGTTGATGGCCGTGCTGCCTCGCAAAACGGTGATGGGCCGGAAGTCGGCTTGGTCTTGGGTGCGGATACCCAGCTGGTGCTGGAAGTGGAAAACGATGCGTACTACTACAGCGGGCTTACGCACCCGCCGATCCTCGGCACGGCCCAGGCGATTGCCGCCGTGCAGTTCGCCAACGCGCTGGCTACCTGCGTGCTGGTTCTTGTGCCCTTGGGGGCCGCCGTGCTCGCGCTTGCGGTATGGCGCCGTCGCGAGGGCGATGCGCTCGTGCGCGACTTCGGCATCGTGTGCCTGGCGTTCGCGGTGGCGGGAATGCACGGGCTGGCATGGCGGTTTGGGTTCGCGGGCCCGTGGTGGTACGCCTTGGAGGATGCGGCTTGGATGTGCGTGCTGGTAGGTTCGGTCGGTCTGGCTGCTCGAACCGCAGGCGTGCCGTGGACCGATTCGCCGCGGCGCCTGTCGCGCCTTGCTTCGCGGGTCCTTTGGACGCTGCCGTTGGCCTGTCTCGTCTGGGTGGCGATCGTTATCCCCCTGTTTCCCCACTCGATGGGCTTATACGGCTTGTTCCAGACCTTCTCGCGCATCCTGTGTTGGGCGCTGTTCGCCGCCTGCGCCGCAGTGGCTGTGCGCCGTCGCAGCGTGGAGGCTCGTTTGATCTTGCTGGGATGCGCGCTTTTAGGCCTGGCGCTGCTGGCCAACCTGCTGGACAATAATGCCTACGAGCCGCTCTACGGCCTCTGGCAGCACGAGTATGCCGGACTCATGTTCGTGGGCGTGTTCGGCTGGATGCTTGCCGCACGTGTGCGTCGCCTGCGCACGGCTCAGTCCCAGGTGCGCGACTTGGAGGTGCAGGTGCGCTCTGCTGAGGAGAGTCTCGTGCATATGCGCCAAGGCGAGCGGGCCGTGCGTGCCGCCCAGCACGACCTGCGCCACCATGTGAGCACGCTCAAGCAGATGGCGGACAGGCAGTCGTGGGACGAATGTGCCGCCTACCTCGACGAGCTCTCGGAAGCCCAAGACATGCAACCTCCCCTGGTCTACGCCAAGAACGTCGTGACCAATGCGGTCCTGGCAGCCTACCTCACGCCCGCCCGGGCGGCAGGCGTTCGGGTGGATTGCGATGTGCGCGTGCCCGAGAGCCTGGCGCTGCGCAGCACGGAGTTGGTGGTGCTGTTGTCGAATCTGCTGTCGAATGCCGCCGAGGCCTGCGAACGCGTGCAGCAGGAGGGTTCTTGCGCGACGCCCTCTATCGCCTTTGCTATGCGCCTCGAGGGCGGTGCGCTGGTAGTGCGCTGCGAGAACTCCGCTCCGGGCAATGTCGCCTTTGGCCCGACCACCAAACCCGATGCCTGCCGGCACGGACTGGGCCTGTCCATCATGCGCCAGGTGGTCGCGCGCCATGGCGGCGAGCTGTTTGCCGACGTTGCCGACGGGAAAGCCGTCGTGCGCATGGCCGTCCCGTTGGGAGAGTAGGGCTTTCGGGCTCATCCCGCCAGATCCGAGCAGTCGGTTCAGCCCGCACTGGGTTTGGCGATCGGCCGCAATCAGCCGCCCTTCAAATGTGGTGAGATTGCGACAGGCCTGATGGTCTCACTAGGCAAGGGGCTTAGGATGTGGTATAAAGATCAATGCAATGCGCATGAGGCGGATAGGTTGTATGCGCACCATACTTTCGAAACATGAGAAAGTGGGCTTGTTCCCGCTTTCTTTGTTTGTAAGGGGTCGGGCGATCCTCGCAAGAGGATAGCCGACCGGCCCCCGTGGACGGCACGGTCGCGCAGACGCGCGGCGGCAAGAGAGGAGACGGACGTGCTCGGCAAAAAGGAACAGCAGCTGCTCGATGCGCTGTCGCCTCGGGCGGCCGCCGAGGGCATCGAGGTGGTGACCGTGGAAGTCGTGGGCGCACGCAAGGCCCCGACCATTCGCGTGTATATAGACACGCCCGACGGCGTGAGCTTCGACGAACTGTCTTCGTCGCAAGCGTGGATCAACGATCTCATGGACGAACTCGACCCGTTTCCCGGTGCGTACACGCTGGAAGTGTCCTCTCCGGGTATCGATCGGCCGTTGCGCACGCCCGAGCATTTTGCGCGCTTCGTCGGCGAGGTGGCCGTGGTGAAGACATCGGCAGCCCTTGAGGGACGCAGTGCTTTCACCGGGACCATCGTCGCGGTGCTGGCAGACGTGGTCGAGCTCGACGTGGACGGCCAGGCCGTGCGCATACCTTTTGACACCATTAAGCGCGCCCACCTTAAGGGCGTTGTCGACTTCAACTCGTGAGAGAGCTTCAGAGGAAAGGACTTCAAACGTGGCAACTTCAGAACTGATCGAGGCCTTGCAGGCGCTGGCTCACGAGCGGAAGATCGATGAGTTCTACCTCATCGAGCGCCTTGAGGCGTCGCTGGCGAAGAGCTACCAGCACATCCTCGACCTCGAATGGGACGCGCGCGTGACCATCGACCGCCAGACGGGCCATATCTACGTGTACGAGCTGGTGCCGGTGGGCGAGCCCGACGAAGAAACGGGCGAGTACAGCGAATTCGAAGAGCGCGACGTGACGCCGGCCGATGTGAGCCGCATCGCCGCCCAAAACGCCAAGGGCGTCATTGCGTCCATCGTGCGCGAGGCCGGTCGCCAGTCCATCTTCGAGGAGTTCTCGGGTCGCGTGGGCGATTTGGTCACCGGCACGGTGCTGCAGGGCACGCCCGACTTTACCATCATCAAGATCCGCGACGGTGTGGAGGCGGAGCTGCCTCACTACGACCAGAAGCGCAACCCCAACGAGCGCAACGAGCGTCCGTCAAACGAGCACTACCGTCACAATCAGCGCCTGAAACTGCTGATCATTGAGGTGCGCGATCCGAACTCTGACGCGCCGAAGATGCGCGGCGAGCAGGCCCGCCCGCCCATCGTGGTGTCGCGCACGCATCCGGATCTTATCCGTCGACTCTTCGAGATCGAGGTGCCGGAGATCTACGACGGCATGGTGGAGATCAAGTCCATCGCCCGCGAGCCGGGCGCGCGCTCCAAGATCGCGGTTTCCTCCCGTGAGACCAACCTCGATCCGGTGGGCGCCTGTGTCGGTCCCAAGGGCAGCCGTGTGCGCATGGTCGTCGAGGAGCTGCGCAACGAGCGTGTCGACGTCATCCAGTGGAACGACGATGCGGCCACCTACGTAGCCAATGCGCTCTCGCCGGCCAAGGTGACGCGTGTGCTCATCGACGAAGACAACCACTATGCCACGGTTATCGTGCCCGACGACCAGCTGTCCTTGGCCATCGGCAAAGAGGGCCAGAACGCCCGCCTTGCCGCACGCCTGACGGGTTGGCATATCGATATCAAGAGTTCGTCGTTTACCGGCGAGCCGCTTGAAGACACGGGCAACATGCTTATCGACGAGGATGGCGACGACGAGGTGGGCCTGTGTGCCTATACGGGAGAGGACGGCACCCGTTGCCGCAACCATGCGCGCCCGGGCAGCCGGTACTGCGGCGTCCATGCTGACCTCGATGGGGAATAGAGAAGGTTCGAGAGGCTGAAAGCGATATGACGATGGCTACAGAAACCACCAAGCGGCAGCGCAGCTGCATCGCGTGCGGAACGCAGGCCGGCAAGGCCACCCTGCACCGCATCGTGCGCGCACCGCAGGGTGGCGTGGCCTTCGACGCGACCGGCCGAGCGCCGGGTCGCGGAGCGTACGTATGCTCGGAGGCGTGTTTCGCCACCGCATGCAAGACCAAAAAGCTTGAACGGGCGCTGAAGACAAAGATCGACCATGATGAGTTGGAACGAATCGCAGCCGAGGTGTCTTCGGCGCTGCGCGAGGCGTAAGGGAAGAGGAGAATCATATGGCCAGCATGCGCGTACATGAGTTGGCGAAGGAATTCGAGATGCCGAGCAAGGATCTGCTCGACAAGCTGATCGAAATGAAGATACCCGCGAAGAGCCACGCGAGCATGCTCGCCGATGCCTACGTGGAGAAGATCCGCAAGAACCTGGCGCCTGAGATCAAGCAGCGTGCCGGACAGCTTGAGGCCGCCGAGGCCGCCGAGCTGGCACGCGAGCAGGAAGAGGCCGAGCAGAAGCGCGCCGACGAAGAGCGTGCCCGCCGCGAGGCGGTGGAGCAGGAGCGCGCCGCCCGCGAGGCGGAGCGCGCACGCCGCGAGGCCGCCGATGAGGTGGCGGTTGCCGAGGCTGGAGACGACGAGTCGGCCAAGGCCTCCGCGCCGTCTCCGTTCCAGGGGCTTGCCAGCCAGATCGAAAGTGAGAAGGAGCGCGTCGCCCGCGAGGCCGCCGAGGCCCGTGCCCGTGCCCGTGCTTCCAAGATGGCCGCAGAAGTAGCTAAGAAGCAGGCGGTGGAAGAGGCCCTGCGCCAGCGTAGCGGCAAGAAGCAGAAAGGCGCGTCAGCGCCGGCTGTTGCTTCCGAGCGCAAGCCCGCACCGGTTGTCGGCGCGAAGAAGGCTTCCGGTTTCGATTCGCTGCTTTCCCAGATCGAAGCTGAGAAACAGCGCATCGAAGAGCAGAAGAAGCAAGGCGGTGCCGCCGGTGCCCAGCGCGCTGCCGCACCGAAGGACGCCGGCCGCAAGGGCGGCAAGAAGGGCGGGCGCAAAGAGCAGGTCGTGCCCGAGCTCGAGGCCCAGCAGGTTCCTGCCGAAGATCGCTACGCCCAGATGGCCGTACAGGCCGAAAAGCTGCAGCGCGACAAGGTGCTGGCCGAGGCCCGCGCCGCCGTTGCCGCCGCAAGCTCGGGCGAGGGCGAAGGCCGCCGCAAAAAGCGCAAGGAGAAGCGCGAGGCCGAGACGCGTGAGCGTATGGAACTTGAGGCCATCGAGAAGGGTCTGGACCCCTCGCTGGTGCTGGACAACTCGGTTGTCGAGATACCGCAGGGTGCCACCGTGGCCAAGTTCGCCGAGCTCATCGGCGTGCAGCCCAACGACGTTATCAAGCGCTTGTTCCTGCTAGGCCAGGTGCTCACGCTGACGCAGTCCATGGGCGACGAGCTGGTAGAGCTTATCGCTGACGACATGGGCCGTAAGGTACGCGTCGTGTCGCCCGAGGAAGAGTACGCGGTCGTGTACCACGACAGCGATGCCGAACTGGAGTCGCGTCCGCCGGTGGTGACTGTCATGGGACACGTCGATCACGGCAAGACGTCGCTGCTCGACGCTATCCGCGACACTGGCGTGGCAGCGGGCGAGGCCGGCGGCATCACGCAGCACATCGGCGCTTCGGTCGTGGAGATCGACGGCAAGCAGATCACGTTCATCGACACGCCGGGCCACGAGGCGTTCACGGCCATGCGTGCCCGCGGCGCCCTTATCACCGACGTTATCGTGCTGGTCGTAGCCGCCGACGACGGCGTCATGCCGCAGACCATCGAGGCCATCAACCACGCGAAGGCCGCCAACGTGCCGGTTGTCGTGGCTGTGAACAAGATCGACAAGCCCGGTGCGAACCCCGACCGCGTGCGCCAGGAGCTTACCGAGTACGGCATCATTCCCGAGGAGTGGGGCGGTACGAACATGTTCGTGGAGGTGTCGGCCAAGCAGCGCCTGCACATCGACGACGTGCTGGAGACCATCATCCTGCAAGCCGATGTGCTGGAGCTCAAGGCCAATCCCAATGCCGAGGCTTCCGGCTTCGTCATCGAGGCTAACCTGGACAAGGGCCGCGGCCCGGTTGCCACGGTGCTGGTGCACCGCGGTACCATGCATCCGGGCGACATCGTGGTGGCCGGCACGTCCTACGGACGCGTCCGCGCCCTGGTCGATCCGCGCGGCAAGCACGTCGGTGCCGCCCTCCCGGCCGATCCGGTGGAGATACTGGGCCTGAACAGCGTGCCGGTAGCAGGCGACGAGTTCCGCGTGTTCGACGACGAGCGCGATGCCCGCAAGCTGGCCGAAGAGCGTGCTTTGCGCGCCCGCTTGGCCGAGCAGGAGACGAAGTCGCATATCAGCCTGGACGACCTGTTCAGCCGTATTGAAGAGGGCAAGCAGACCGACCTCAACCTTATCGTGAAAGCCGACGTGCAAGGCTCCATCGAGGCGCTGCGCGATGCGTTCGAGAAGATGGACCAGTCCGAGGTGCGCATCAACA
Organism: Gordonibacter sp.; assembly: GCF_036667095.1. NCBI lineage: Bacteria > Bacillati > Actinomycetota > Coriobacteriia > Eggerthellales > Eggerthellaceae > Gordonibacter > Gordonibacter sp. The sequence goes on from NZ_JAVWUP010000059.1 coordinate 10,278, forward strand.
TCGTGCACGCGGCCGTCGGCGGCATCACCGAGACCGACGTGACGTTGGCTTCGGCTTCCGACGCCATCATCATCGGCTTCAACGTGCGCCCGACCGGCAAGTCCAAGGTGCAAGCCGAGAAGGAGAAGGTGGACATCCGCCTGTACCGCGTTATCTACCAGGCTATCGAGGAGATCAATGCCGCACGTGTGGGCCTGCTTTCCCCGGATATCGTGGAAGTGGACACCGGTATCGCCGAAGTGCGCGAGACGTTCAAGGTGCCGAAGGTGGGCACGATCGCGGGCTGCCATATCATCGAGGGCGAGATCAATCGCGACGACAAGGTGCGCATCGTGCGCGACGGCACCGTTATCTTCGAGGGCACCATGGCCAGCCTGCGCCGCTTCAAGGACGACGTGAAGACCGTGAAGCAAGGCTACGAGTGCGGTATCGGCATCAACGGCTACCAGGACCTGAAGGTGGGCGACACCATCGAGGGCTACCAGGTGAAGGAAGTCGAGCGTACCGAATAACGCTCAACCTGTCCGCGGGAGGGATCGGGTAATGCCCAGTCGCTCGGCAGTCCTGAGGTCGCACGAACAGCCCACTGGGCTGTTCGGCTCCTGCGGAACTCGCTTGGTGGGCACAACCCGATCCCTCTCGCTACCTTGACGAGCGTATTCGATGCGTCTGTGAAGGAGGTTTTCGCGCTTTGCGAGAATTGCGACGGCGGGGCGGGTGCGCTTCGCGCGGCAGATCATCGGGTGGCTTTAGTGTTTTGTACTTGTTCAGCAACTTTGTGATTACCGATAGGGGAGGGAGGCCCTTTCTTTACCGGTGCAAGGTAAGCTGGATACCGGAGGGCAGCTGCCCTCTTTTTGGAAGAACGAAAAACGAAGGAGGCTCATCATGAAGCAGAGTTCTTCTAACCGCAAGGTCAACGAGCAGGCGCGCGAGGTTATCGCGAGTATCCTGTTGTTCGAGATTTCCGATCCGCGTCTGGAGATGGTCACCATCACCGGGTGCGAGGTCAGCTATGATCGCAGCGTGTGCAACGTGTTCTATACGACAGAGCCGGAGCGCTACGAGGATGTAGCCGAGGCCTTTTCGAAGGCTGCGGGGCGCGTCCGCTCGCTCATGGCGCGCAAGCTGTCGTGGCGTATCGCTCCCGAGCTGCGCTTTCTGTTGGACAAGAGCGTCGATCAGGCGGAGCGTATTGCCAGCGCCTTGGCGGCCGACGCGCACCGCAACGCGGTTGTCGAGCCGACGGAAGCCGACGTGCCGGCCGACGCAGACGCGCAGGCAAATGCCCGGGCAGAAGAGCAGGAGCCGCGTGCATGAGCGTCACTTCTCAGACGAATATCGACCTTGCCGCACTCGCGGGGTTCCTGCGCGAGCATGACGACTTCGTCATTTGTGGGCATGTGAGTCCCGATGGCGATTGCCTAGGCTCGCAGCTTGCGCTTATGCATGCGCTGCGCTCCATTGGCAAACGGGCGGTATGCCTGCTTGCCAAAGACGAGCCCATCGATGCCCGACTGGAGTTCCTTCCCGGAGCGGGCGGGCTTCTGCCGGCTCCGGGCTATGCGGGCCCTGCGTGTACCTTCGTCGCGGTGGACGTTCCTACCCGCGATCGCATGAACGCTGCGGCGACGCATCTATTGGCTCGCTGCGAGCATTCCGCCACGATCGACCACCATGCGGCGGACGAGCGTATGACCGAGGTTGCCTACGTCGATCCTGATGCGGCATCGACCACTATGCTGGTATGGGAGTTGGCGGGCCTCATCGGCGCCGATCGCTCCGGTGCCGTGGCGGTGTGCTGCTATACGGGACTGGTGACCGATACGGGGCGCTTCCAGTACCAGAACACCGACCATGCGGCTCTGGCTGCGGCTGCGGCCATGGTCGAGGCAGGAGCGGAGCCGGCGATGGTGGCGCGCGCTATCTTCCAGAGCCGATCGTTGCCTTCGGTGCAGCTTGAGGCGCTCGTGGTTGATCGGGCGCGTTTCGGTGCCGATGGAGCGTATGCCCTTAGCTGGCTCGGGTTGGAAGATTTCGCCCGTTTGGGTGCGGTGCGTGCCGACGCGGAGCCGGTCATCGACGCGCTGCGCTCCTTGCGCGGCGTAGCCGTGGCTTGCGTGCTGCGCGAGCAGCCCGATTCGGTTCGCGGCAGTTTCCGGGCGAAAGATGACACCGATGTAGCGGCGCTTGCGCGCACGATGGGCGGCGGCGGCCATAAAGCGGCTGCGGGATTCACCATTTCGGGGCCGATCGAGGCAGCGGTGGAGCGCATTGGCATCCTGCTCGAAAAAGCCTTGGGCACCGATATCGCAGCGGAGGAGCACACAGCGTGAAGCGGGGGACTTCGGGGCTCTCGCTGATCGTGGGAGTGAACAAACCGGCGGGCATGAGCTCGCACGACGTCGTGAACGTTTGCCGCCGGATCTTCGGCGAGCGGCGGGTGGGCCATACCGGTACGCTCGATCCTATGGCCACCGGCGTGCTGCCTATCTGCGTCGGTCCGGCTACGCGTCTTGATGCCTACCTGGTCGGCCATGAAAAACGCTATCGCGTGCGCATCGCCTTCGGCGCATCCACCACTACCGACGATGCCGAAGGCGAGGTGACTCGCACCGGTGACGTGCCCGTGCGGGTGATGGATCCTGCATTCGCCACGTCGTTCGTCGCAGGGCTCGTCGGCGCTCGCAAGCAGCTACCGCCGGCGTATTCGGCTATCAAGGTCGGAGGGAAGAAGGCCTACGAGGCTGCCCGGCAGGGCACTATCATCGACTTGGCTCCACGCGATATCGAGGTGTACGAGGCGCGCTTGCTGGGTGTGTCGGAGGGGGATGCCGAGGGCGAACGTCCTTTTTGGGATGTCGAGTTCCGGGTGTCGAAAGGCACGTACATCCGCGCGCTCGCGCGCGATGCGGGTGTTGCGGTGGGCTGTCCGGCGCATGTAGCGGCGCTTGAACGGACCGAACTGGGTCTTTTGCAGCTTGAGGAATGTCTGACGTTGGAGGCGCTCGAACAGGAGAAGGAGCGTGCCGCCCTCGACCCGGTGCGTCTGCTGGGCGTGCGCTTTGCCTATGCGGACAGCGCGCAGGCAGCCGCCGTAGGCAACGGCAATGCGCTTCCCGGAAGCGCGACGACGCTGTTCGAGCGGCGCCGCGCAACGCTTGACGCGGAGTTCTGCGCATGCACGGCAGGGGTACGGGAGAGCTGCGAGGAGCCGCGTGCGGGCGAGATAGTTGCGATCATCGCGGAGAACCGCTTGGTGGCTTTGTACGAGTACGACAAGAGCCGTGATCTGTTCAAGGCGCGGTGCGTGTTTCAAACGGGGGTGTCGCGTGGCGGAGATATATAAAGTTGACGATTCGTTCGACCACCGCTTCTTCAAGAACTCATCATGCGCGTTCGGAGTGTTCGACGGCGTGCATAGGGGGCATCGGTTCCTGCTGTCCCAGGCTCAGCGGACGGCGAGGGCAGACGAGGGCACCAGTATCGCGCTTACGTTCGATATCGATCCCGACGAGGTGTTCCATCCCCAGCGTTTGAAGAAGCTCATGACCAATGGCGAGCGCTTGGCCATGTTGGCCTCCACGGACGTGGACGCGGTGGTCGTGCTGCCTTTCACGCCTGCGTTTTCGTCGCTTTCTCCCGAGGCGTTCCTCGAGGCGACCTTCGACGGCCAGGTTCCCGCGCACCTGCATGTGGGATACGACTTCCGGTTCGGTGCGCGTGCAGGCGGCACCGTGCGCGAGCTGGATGCGTGGGCGGGCCGCATGGGCGCGCTCATCGATGCCCACGATCTTGAGGCCGAGGACGGAGCACCGGTTACGGCCACGCGCATACGCCTGTTGCTGGCCGAAGGAGATATCGCCGAAGCGAACCGCCTTCTTACCCGCCCGTATTTTATGACAGGTACGGTGGAGCCGGGGCGCGGCGAAGGAGCCGACCTCGGGTTCCGTACGGCGAACCTCACGGTTCCCGACCAGCTGCGCGCCTTGGGCGACGGCGTGTACGCAGCCTGGGCGACGGTGGACGGCGTACGGTACAAAGCTGCCGTGAACGTAGGCGTCGCCGCCACATTTGCCGACCGTGCGACGGCGACGTGCGAGGTGCATCTGCTGGACTTCGACGGCGATCTGTACGGTGCTGCCATCAAGGTGGAGTTCCTGCATTGGCTGCGGCCGATGCGCAAATTCGACGACATCGACGAGCTTGTCGCCACCGTTAAAGGCAATATTTCTTGGGTGAGGGAGAACCTGTAGAGCGTTTGCGCGCCTGCTGGACCGTTCGGCCTGTGGAGCCGGCCTCTGAATTGTATGCGCCCCCGCCCGATAAGGCAGGGGCGCTTTTCTCTGCTTGCCCCAAGGCTCCTTGGCGCTAACGCAGTTCCGAGACGTGCTGGCAGGCATCGCCGTAAGGGACGTAACGGTAAGAGGCTACAACCTTCTGGCCGTTTGACGGAGAGAGCGCGCACGGCGTTGATGCTTGCAGCATAAACGTTCTCACCTTACTGCAAGTCTTTGAACAGGCTCTCTACGGCACTACTCCGTTTGCATGACAAAGAAAACGCGGCGTACATGACAAAATCAGCGATCTGCATG
>NZ_JAVWUP010000060.1:0-14785 GCF_036667095.1 Gordonibacter sp.
CCTTCAAGTCGATGTTCTTGGTGTCGGTGATGAGCATGCAGCCGGGGGCGTGGGTGATGGCGAAGGGCGGCTTGCTGTTCATAACGATGGACTGGGGCGTCACGCCACATGCCCAAAACACGGGCACTTCGCCTTCGTGGATGTCCACGGGGTCGCCGAACTCGGGGCGTGCGATGTCGCGCACACCGATGGCGGCAGGGTCGCCGATGTGGATGGGTGCGCCATGAACCTGGGGGATGGCGCCTGAGATCTGCACCGCCTTCACCACCTGGTCGTGGGGGATGGGGCGCATCGACATGACCATTTTGCCGGACATGGTGCCGGCGGGTTTGCAGTCCACGCCGGTCAGGTACATGGGTACGTTGCAGCCCATGGTGTTGTGGCGGATCTCGATGCCAGCCTCGACGAGCTCGGACTCGAACGAAAACGAGCAGCCGATCACGAACGACACCAAGTCGTCGCGCCAGTAGTCGGCCACGTTCTCCACCTCGGCCACCAGTTCGCCGTATTCGTAAATGCGATACCGCGGGAAATCGGTGGCGATGTCGCAGTCGGTCGCGCATATGGTCGTTTCGCGCGCCCCCACCTCGGTCACTTCGAGCAGGGGGCAGGGCTTGGGGTTGCGCTGCGCGAACAGCAGGAAGTCGTAGGCCTGCTCGCGCGGCAGCACGATGAGGTTCGCCTGTGCGTATCCGGGGCAAAGCCCGCTCGTCGGCGCCGTGAACGCGCCCGTGCGGATGAGACGGCGCGCTTCTGTGGGCGACGCGTCGAGCATGTTCACCCATACGTCGGCGGCGATGCCTTCAGGCTTGGCCGGAACCGGAGTGTTCAACATATCCGTACCTCTTTCATGCTCGATGTTCCGGCAGCAGCAGCCGGCTCCCCAGGTTGTTACGCCTCGCCCTTCATGAACCGCCCGATGAAGCTCGTGTCGGCCAAGCCGGCGGCGAACGTTTCGTTCTCCATGATGGCGTATTGGAAGTCAAGATTCGTCTTCACGCCCACGACCACCATCTCTTCGAGCGCCGTGCGCATCTTGGCGATGGCCTCGGTGCGGTCGCTCCCGTGGACAATCACCTTGGCAATCATCGAGTCGTAGTAGGGCGTGACCTCGTAGCCGTCGTAGGCGGCCGTGTCCACGCGCACGCCGTTGCCGCCGGGCAGGTGCATCTGCGAGATGGTGCCGGGCGAGGGCAGGAAGCCACGCTCGGGCTGCTCGGCATTTACGCGGCATTCGATGGCGTGGCCGCGATAGGTGACGCTGTCCTGCGAGAAAGTGAGCGTCTCGCCCGCAGCAACGCGGATCATCTCCTGCACCAGGTCGGTGCCGGTGACCATCTCGGTCACAGGATGCTCTACCTGGATGCGCGTGTTCATCTCCATGAAGTAGTACTTCAGCTGGTCGTCTAGCAAAAACTCGATGGTACCGGCCGACGAGTACCCCACGGCCTGCGCCGCGCGCACGGCGGCATCCAGCATTTCGGTGCGCACCTCCTCGGTAAGCACGGGCGAGGGGCTCTCCTCGATCATTTTTTGGTGATTGCGCTGCACCGAGCAGTCGCGCTCGCCCAGTGCCACCACATTTCCGTAGGTGTCGGCGATGATCTGCACTTCCACATGCCGCGGATTCATGACGCAGCGTTCCAGATACATAGTGTTGTCGCCGAATGCGCCCACGCTCTCGCGCTGTGCGATGCTGAACTGCTCGGCGAAGTCGTGCTCGTCGAGGCTTACGCGCATACCCTTGCCTCCACCGCCGGACGATGCCTTGATCATGATGGGCCACCCGATGTCGCGTGCTTTCTCCAATGCCTGATCAGGGGAGTGCACCGGCTCTTTCGTGCCGGGAACGACGGGAACGCCGGCCTCCATCATGGTCTTGCGCGCTTGGCTCTTGTTGCCCATGCGGTCGATGACCTCGGGAGTCGGGCCGATGAAAACGAGGTCGTTCTCGCGGCAGAGCTTGCCGAACGTGGAGTTCTCGGATAGGAACCCATAGCCGGGGTGGATGGCTTGAGCTCCCGTGCCTTTGGCGGCTGCGATGATGGCCGCGATGTTCAGATAGCTATCGCGTGCTGCCGGTGGGCCGATGCACACGCTCTCGTCGGCCAGGTATACGTGCAATGCGTGCTTGTCGGCCGTGGAGTGCACCGCTACGGTTTTGATGCCCATGGCGCGGCACGCGCGGATGATGCGGACGGCTATCTCGCCGCGGTTCGCTATGAGGATTTTCTCGAACATGGCTTCGTTGCCTTAGCGTGCGTCGGCGGTGGCGATGCGGAACAGCGGTTGGTCGTACTCGACCTGGGTGCCGTTTGCTGCAAGCACTTCCATCACAATGCCGGGTGCGGGAGAGGTTATCTCGTTCATCATCTTCATCGCTTCGACGATGGCCAGTGTCTGGCTCGAAAGCACTTCTTGGCCTACCTTCACGAACGGCTCTTCATCGGGGCTGGGCGAGAGGTAGAACATGCCCACCATGGGGCTGCGCACCAGGAGGGAGTCCTCTTCGGCATCCTCGATGGCAGCGGCCTCGTGGCTTTGGGTCTTGCCTGCCAAAAGCGCGCTTACGCGATCGGCCATGAGGGGCAGCGCCGTCGAAGAAAACGGGCCGTGGTTGCGCTCCAGTTCGATCTTCAGGTCCCCGTCGTCTACGCGCAGGGCCGTAAGCTCCGCTTTGTCCATGATGGCGATGAGTTCTTCGATTGCTTTCGTATCCATAGGCTGGTCTCCTTGCTGATTTGCTATGCGATGGGGTCGTTGTCGGCAGTGCTCTATTCTTTAAAGTTTTTCATCCGATGCTGCGACAGCGGGAGCGGACGCAGCTTGCTGTGCGGTTGTGCCTTGTTCGGTGGAGGCAGCTGTTCGAGCGACTGACGCTACCCGTTTCATGCTGCCCGCCGTTTCGTCGTAATGCAGCAGGTTTCGGTTGCCTACACGCTCGGCGCGGTCTGCCTGATTGATCCAGAGCGTGTTCGCCTGCGACTTGCGCGCCTGCTCTTCGAGGATGGGTGCGAGGCGGCGTGCGGTGCGGCGTGGCGAGATGCCGTCGGCGCTGGGGCGGCGCACCCTGAGGGCCAGCGCCTCGAACTGGCGTGCCTCGGCGCGCAGCAGGGCTTGGGCCTCCTGCACGGTGACAGCCTCGAAGCGGATACGGCTGCCAGGGGGGCGTTGCACCAGCTTCGGGATATCCACGGTGGCAATGGTGCCGATCTTGGCATAGCCGCCAGTGGTTTGGCGGTCGGCCAGCATGATGATGGGCCGTCCATGCGAGGGCACCTGCACGGCACCGAATGCGATGCCGTCGGAGATGATGTCAGAACCGCAGGCGGTAGCGATCTCGGGTCCGTCCAAGCGGTATCCCATACGGTCGCATTTTGTGGTGGTCAGGTACGTCTGGCTGTAGAAAGCCTCGATGCCCTCCTCGGTGAAGAGGTTCTCTTGGGGCCCGGGTACGACGCGCACGGTGATCTCTTCCTCCCCGAAGCAGTAGTACGGGTCGGGGTCGATGCGGTGCGATCCGAGGTTGGGCAGGAAATCGACGTTCTTGGTCACGAATGGCAGATAGTCGCCCACTATAAGCGTCCGCCCCTTCCACCCGCCGATCTCGCATTTCAGGTTCGTGCTGCGACTCCCCATAACCTCGGGTATCCGCATGCTGCCTCCGGCTATGGCCAGGTAGCCATAGCAACCGGTCTTTGCCGCGCCCAGACGCAAGATAGAGCCGCGATCTACCATGAGGGCGGTATAGCGGGGCACCGTTTTGCGGTCGATGGTGGCCGAGAAGTCACCGCCGGTCAGGGCGATGATGGTCTTGGTGGTGAAGCGCAGCGTTGGCCCGGCCAGCGCGAATTCCAGCACACAGTCGTGCGGGTCGTTTTCCACGAGCAGGTTCGCCATCACGTAGGCGCGGTGATCCATAACGCCGTTGGGCGAGAAACCGCTGCCTTGGTAGCCGTAGCGGCCGTTGTCCTGGACCGACGTGTACACGCCGGGTTTTCTAACCACGAGGCCCATGCTAGTTGTCCTCCACGAAGATGCGGTATTCGTAGGTGTTCGCAGCCAGCTGCGTCTCGATGGCAGCGTACTCGTCGGGCGATATGGGTACGAAGCGCAGGTACTCGCCTGCCGCGTACAAGATGGGCTCGGTGCGATCGGGGTCGTAGGGACGCAGGGGCGTGCGGCCGATGATCTGCCAGCCTCCCGGCGAAGCCAAGGGATAGATGCCTGTCTGCGCGCCGCCGATACCCACGCTGCCGGGTTCGATAAGCGTACGGGGCGTGGCCAGGCGCGGCGTGTGCAACCGCGGGTCCAGTCCGCCCAGGTAGGCGAAGCCAGGCAGGAAGCCCAGCATGTCTATAAGATAGTCGTGCGCCGTGTGTATCTGCACCACCTCGCGTGTGGAAAGCCCCGCATGCGCCGCCACGCTGTCGAGGTCGGGACCGAATTCTTTGCCGTAGCACACGGGAATCTGTACGATCTTGCGTACGCTGAGATCGACCTCGCCCACGTCGCGTAACTTGCCGCGCAAGCGGGCCGACAACTCGTCGAATGTTACGGTTAGGGGGTTGTAATACACCATAAGCGAGCAGAACGTCGGCACAAGCTCCGTGATGCCCTCGATGGGATCGACCGTAAGGCTCTCGGCCGACATGCGTATTTTTGCGCTCGTCTCAGCGGAGATCGTGTGCGCGAACTCCAGGTTGAGTGCCGAATCTCCGGCGATGCTGATGGTAAATCCCGCCATGCTGTTCCGTTTCTCGTATGCAATGCTGCCGCGAGGGGCTGCGCAGGCCGTCGGGCGATGTCGTGGTTGGCGCATGCGAGTGGCGCCGTTTATCAGTGATACACTGATAAAACCGTTCAGGATAAGGATTGTAACATATATGGAAAAAGTACTCTTCCTCGGGGCGTTCTTCTTCGCCTATACCGTGCAGGCCATCACGGGGTTTGCCGGCAATATCTTCGCTATGCCGGTAGGCACGACGCTGCTCGGCTTGAATTCCACCGTCTCCATTTTGAATGCGATGGGATTTTTCGCCTGCGGCCTCTTGGCCCTTATGAACATCAAGCACGTGAATTGGCGCGAGCTAGGGAAGATCCTTGCCGTGATGGTCGTGTTCATGATGGTGGGCATCTGGCTTGACACCATTATGCCGCTGCATATTCTGCTGAAGATATATGGCGCCGTCATCGTGGTCATCGGTGCGAAGAACCTACTGTTCAAGCGGCAGAAGTTCCTGCCAGAATGGGCGCTGTGGGTTATTTTGGCCCTGGCGGGCATTATCCAGGGCATGTTCGTGTCGGGCGGTGCGCTGCTGGTCATCTATGCGGTGCAGAAACTGCGCGACCAGCAGGAGTTCCGCATTACGCTCTCCATGACGTGGACCGTGCTCAACTTCATCTACGCTTGCATCGCGTTTCAGCAAGGGCATTTCACGGGCGATGTGCTGCAGATCATCCTCATGTGCATACCGCTTGCGGTCATCGCCACGGTACTGGGTAGCAAGCTGCAGAAAAAGATCAGCCGCGAGCGCTTTTTGAAGCTGGTCTACGTGATGCTGCTGCTCATCGGTATCGTACTGGTAGTGACGAGCTAGGGTGAGGCCCTTGCGCGTTTCGCGCGGGTTGTCGAGTCCGGACGTTGCTGACAGATGCCTGCCAGCAGGCGATCGTTACCTGTCCTTTCCCCGGCGGGTGAGCGTGGTTATCCCTTCAGAGTATTATTCGCGAATAATATTAATATGCGCAGCGATTTGGGGAAATAGCATTCCTTGAACATTTTATGGATAATCAGCTTAATGCGGAAAACATGCCTATAGTGGACAATCGTCATACACGAAAGACCGAAAATACTGAAAGAAGGAACCCTCCTATGACGAAGGCAATCGAAACGCTGGCGCAGATGAAGAAGGCCGACAAGCTGGTGCGTCTCGCATTTCGCAAGAACGGCCCCAAGAGCTTCAAGCGCGGGCAGGGTGCGCTGCTGAACGCCCTGATGAAGAATGACGGCGCAACCCAGCGCGAGCTCGTGAAGGTTCTGGGTATGGACCGCGGCGACCTGAAGGGCATCGTGAAGAAGGCTGAGCGCAACGGCTACGTGACGTTCGAAGCTGCCGAGGGCGATCGCACCTATGCCGTGAGTCTGACCGAGTCCGGTCGCGAGCTGGCCCAGAAGCGCATCGCCGCCAACGACAAGGCCGCCGAAGAGATTCTCGGCTGCCTGAGCGCCGAAGAGGTCGCTCAGCTGGAAGCCATCACCGAGAAGCTTATCGTTTCCTGCAAGGACAAGGGCATCTGCGGCAAGAAGAAGGGCCGCAAGGTCCATCACTGCAGCTGCTGCTAAACGCACGGCAAGTACCTACCTGCGAAAAAGCCGATCGGGCAGCTATCCGATCGGCTTTTTGCATCGAAACCGGCAGAGAGCCTCCCGCCACCATGTCGATTTCGATGTGGAGTATGAGCGCTTGATGCGGAGCGCATCTTAGAAGTTGCGCACAAGGCAGAGCCGCCGGCTTGTGCTCGAGAGCCTAGTATGAGGTTGGCGCAGGGGCATCTTGCTTGGTGGCGAGATCGATGGCCTCCTGCTTAGAGTGCACGCCGAGTTTCCCGTAGATGCATTTGACGTGCGTTTTCACCGTGTTGCTGGAAATGTCGAGGGTCTGTGCGATTTCGGCGATGGCCAGGCCCCGTGCAAGGCTGTCGAACACCTCGCGCTCTCGATCGGTCAGTTCGTAGCGATGAGCTATGTCGTCTGTTGCCGCCGTCCGGTCAGGAGATCCCCCACAGAGCAAACCTATTGCCTCGCTGAGGCCGCTGCGTGAATGCACGTCGAAGCGCCGGTATATCTTCTGCGTATGGTACTTGATGGCGCTTTGCGACAGGTAGAGTTCCTGCGCGATGCGTGATGTCGTTCTTCCGGCAAGAAGCTGGCCGAGCACCACTGACTCCTGTTCGGTCAGGCGGTAGGCAAGCACCACTTCGTCTATCGTACGGACGGTGGTTTCCGTGCTGGGCCTGGTGCTCTGGGAAGGACTGGCTGTCTCGGCCTTTTCGGTATCGGCTACCCTTGATTCTCGCTCATTGTTTTGAGAGGATTGCTCGGGGCGGCGGGCAAGCCAGGCTGCAGCAAGCGCGATCAGGTAGAGGCTTCCCAAGCCGACCAAGGCGAACCCAGCACCTCCTTGGGAAAGGCGGGGCGCAAGCGAGAGGCCCAAGCCGGTTCCGGCAAGCAAGCAGATCAAGGTTACGCAGTCGCTTCCTGCCAAAAGCGGCAGCGGAGGGACTTCGGCTGCTTTGGCCATCTCGGCGATGGTGCAGTACAGCACGATACCGGTGAGCATGTAGCCGGTGGTCGCCAGCGTGCCGGCTATCGGGGCGGGGATTGCTTCGACCAGGCCGGGTAGTACGAGAAAGCCTAGGGCCGAAAGCGGCAGCGCGACGCGGTAGCCTGCCTCGAGTTTGAGGGGCTGATGGAACGCGAGTGCGGGCACGATCATGACCACGAGCACGATGCACGACGTGGCCAGTACGAAAAACTGCAGGTCGACCGGCCCGATGCTGATGGGGCCTTGTCGCGAGGCGGCTGACACGAACCCGCTGACGAAGGCGAATACTCCGACCGCCAAGATGCCTTTCCATAGATGCGGTGCGATGTCCCCGAGCTGGCTGCGCACGGCGGAAGGCTGGGCCTTGCGACGAGGTACGTACAGGGTGCAGGCATTCGCCATTGCTACGGCGATAACCAGAAGAGGGAACAGCCCCTCTGCCGGCAGAAGGAGCACCAGTGCGCAGAGCGCGGTGGCAATGCCGTGCCCCGCGATGAGGAACAGGTAGCTGCCCCGGTACGAGAACGAGGTAAGTGTCGAGAGCCACACCAGACTCATGATGCCCTGCGAAGCACCGAACACGACGGCACCGGTCGCGAGCAATGCTAGTATTGCCGTCTCTGGAAGGCTTGCCGCGTAGCCGCATACCGAGGAGCTCATAATGAGTGCCAGTCCAACGAAGGAGGCCACCGTTGCGAGGGCGGCTGTCGGCTTAGGGGGCAGGGCTGCGGTTTTTGAGCGTACGAATACCATCGAGACTACCGCGTAGGCAACGACGCGCGCGGCGATGGTTGCAATGAAGTACACGTCCTGAAAGCTTGCCCCGAACCAACCAAGCCCGGAATAAGCCGTCGTGGCGTGGAAACTCAAGATATCGGTCAGTAAAAATAAAGCGAACCCTGTTGCGAGGGCCGCTGCCCGCGTTTTCATGCGCTCGCCCCTTCGCGTCGCTCCTGCCGTGCTTCCCCTGTTTCTCCTTGCTCCCATGATACTGGCTCGTAGCGGCTCCTTGTTGGCAAAATTAGCTGACCAGGTCGGTTCGTTTGCTCTCTTTGTCCGTTTTGGGTGAGGCGGGTGGTCGTTCGGACGGGTTTTTGGCTGCGAGGGTGATGTACGCGCACACCTGAAAACGGCATCTTGGGATAAGGGCAAGGTCGGTTTGGCATCGGTTGGGAAAGATGCTGGGCGTGGAGCGGTTTGCATAAAGCCCGGCACCATGGCGAGCCAAGTGCAAGGAACTTTTGCCCTACCTTGCAAGACAAATATCTGAAGAAGGGGACAACATGAAGAAGGATTTTGCAGACAAGGGCCTTTCGCGGCGGGCGTTTCTGGGGCTTGGGGCTACGGCGGCCGTTGCCGCCGGTGCAGCGGGTTTGGCCGGCTGTGCTCCTGCGGCCAAAGAAGAGGCCAAGGTCGGCGGCGGTGCTGCCGAGGGTGCGGCAGGTGGCTCCACTGCCGGGAGCCCGACGGAGTTCGTTCCGTCGTTCCTGAACGCTCCTGCGGCGGTCGACGAATCGAAGGTGAAGGAGACGATCGATGTCGACGTGTGCGTGGTAGGCTTGGGTTTGGCGGGCATCTGCGCGCTGCGCGAAGCGGCCGAGGCCGGTGCTACGACCATCGGCTTGGAGAAGAGCCCGGACTTGGGTTACCGATCGGGCGAGTTCGGCACATTCGGCAGTCAGATCCACCAGCAGTTGGGCATCGAGCAGCCCGAACCGCAGGAAGTAGTGAACGAGCTTATGCGTGTCATGGGCAACCGCCCCAATGCGCGCCTGCTGAACTACTGGATTGCCAATTCCGGCAAGGACTTGGACTGGTACATCGGCTCGGCTGAGCACGAGCTGCTCAAGAGCGACCACGACACGCCAACCGACCCCGAGAAGCCTTACGTGTTCCCCGAGCGCAGCCCGGTGAACGAGAACTACGACTGGCGCAAAGAGAACTATCCGTGCTTCCCCGGCATGGTGCACTTGCTGCCCGACCACGGATGGGCCATGCGTGGCACGCTCGAGGCGGCCCAGGCGGCTGGTGCCGAGGCGCGCTTCAACGTGAAAGGCGAGCAGCTCATCAAGCAAGGCGACAAGGTGGTGGGCATCTACGCCACCGCTGAGAACGGCGATGTTGTGCGGGTGAATACCAAGAAGGGCGTCATCCTGTCCTGCGGCGATATGTCCAGCGACACCGAGATGCTGACGTACTATGCGCCGCAGGCAACGAAGTACGCCTGCTTCTTCAGCACCATGGACAAGGACGGCAAGCCGGTGAACACGGGCGATGGCCACAAGATGGCGTTGTGGGCGGGTGCGGTCATGGAGGACGGCCCCTATGCGCCGATGACGCACAGCCTGGGCACGAACTCTATCGGCATCGACCCGTATCTTATGGTGAATCAGGACGGCGAGCGGTTCGCCAATGAGGACGTAGGAGCCCAAGAGCTGCAAAACGCCATCAAACGCCAGAAAAGCGGCGTCTCCTACCAGGTGTTCGATAGCAAATGGAAAGAGCAGCTGTCTGTTATGCCCCAGTGCTTCGGCGGTGTGACGCACTACGTGCCGCCCGAGCAGGAGGCGGAATACGCGCACGCCATCAATCACTTCGCTGCTGGCTATGCGTCGGATACCTACTTCCAAGGCGAGATCAAGGCAGGCTCTATTCTGCAAGCGGACAGCATCGAAAAGCTGGCTGAGGCCATCAAGGTGCCGGCCGCTACGCTCAAGGGCACGGTGGTGCGCTACAACGAGCTTGCGCACGCCGGCAGCGATGCGGACTTCTCCAAGACGCCCGCGCGCCTGTTCCCGGTGGAGACGCCGCCGTTCTATGCTGCGCCGTTCGGCGACTCTGGTATGCTCGTGCTTATCGGCGGCATCGACTGCGACGTTGAATGCCGGGCGCTCAACGAAAGCAAAGAGCCGGTGGAAGGCTTGTTTGTGGCCGGAAACACGATGGGCGGCCGCTTTCTGGTGGACTACCCGGTGACCGTTGCCGGCGCCAGCCACTCGATGGCGATGTCGTTCGGCCGTCTGGCCGGGCGGTGCGCGGCAGCGGGCAAGTAGCCGCCTCGACGCATCGCGTTGACTCGGTAGACGCGTATTTTCTACCCTCCGGGGAAAAGGATGCTTTCGGGCATCCTTTTCTGCCCTCCGTCTTTCGCCTTGCTTTCAGCACTACCGGCTTGATGGGCAAGAGGGAAAGAACGGGTACAATAAGCGAGGGCAGGTGATACGTATCGGCGCGGGGGTTTGGGCGCTGCTCGAGGAAAGGATCGCTATGGCTCAGTACGTGCGTATCTTTGCTGCGCTCGATGGAGCGTCCACGCAGGAAGCGGTTGCTGAACGCGCTATCGCCTTGGCCGCCGACAATGGAGCATCCCTCCTGTTCGGTCATGTGGTTGATTCCGCACCGGTCGAGCCCGACGGCCTTGACTACGAGGCCCTGTGCTCGGAAGGCGTTGCGCGTATCGAAGCAGCCCTTGTGGACTTGCTGCGCTGTGCTCGGAAGAACGATGCTATTCCGTCGGTCGAGGTGCGCGTAGCCGCCGGTCGTGCCGCCGAGACGCTCTCCGGGCAGCTTATCGACCCCTTTTCGCCCGATCTGGTGGTATGTGGCGAACGTGGCCTTTCGAATATCAAATACGCCTTCGTGGGCAGCGTGTCAACGTACCTGATCCGCCGTCTGCGCTGCGATGTACTGGTGGTTAAGCAGGGGTGACTTTGCCGCAGGGCGAGCGATCTTCAAAGGTTGGCGGATTTCGAGTTTCGGGGGCGAGCCGCGGGCGAGACTCGAAGCGGGGTGACAAGGGGACAAGTATGCAAGGATTCAGCATTGGCCGCATGGCCGAGCTCAACTGCGTGAGCGAGAAGACGCTGCGACTGTACCATCAGAAGGGGCTGTTGGATCCGATTCGCGTGGACGAAACTACGGGGTATCGTTACTATTCCTACGAGCAATGCTCGACCATCGACATGATCCAGCAACTCCAAAGCCTCGGCATTGCGCTTGACGAGATAAAGCGCCTGCTGGACGACCATGATCCGGCCGGGCTTGCCTGCTTGCTGGAGTCTCAGCTAGCCGCCATCGGCGGCGAGCTGCTGCGGTTGTCCATTGCACGCCAAAACGCGTTGCAGCTGCTTGGAAGCTACCATGCATTTCGCGAGAAGCCCCTTTGCGACCAGGTAATTCTCGAGCAGATGGGCGAGCGCCATACGATCAGGTTCGCTATTTTTAATCCGCGATCGCTCGAGCTTATCGACAACGCTGAGCTGTTCTTGCGCGAGTGGGAGATCAACCTGCGCCTGACCAAGAAGCATATGCTCGAGGCCGGCATCCCCCTGGCTCTGTTCCATCGGGTCGGCTGCCGTATTGCCCAGGAGGATCTCATGCGATGCGACTACCGCCTCGCCTCGTCGTTTGTGTTTCTCGACGAGACGGCGCTCAGACTGGCCGACGAGGTGGAAACTCTTCCGGCTGGCCTGTACCTCACCCTGTACAAAGACCACTATGCCGAACCTGACGGGCGAAGCGCGGAAGTGCGGGGGCTGGACGAATTGCTCGATTTCGCCGCGCAACACGGTTTTGCGATAGCGGGGGACTACTACGGCGAGATTGTGGCCGAGACTCCGGCCTTTCTCTACGAGGGCCGCGAGATGCTGTTCAAGCTACAAGTGCCGGTAACGGCAGCACGCTAGGCGGGACGATTCCGCCTAGCGTGCTCGATGCTTTGCCGTTGCTGCCTAGCTGCCTTCCCTTACGTCTATGGCGACCCGCGCTGGCTCGGGTGTGGTTTTTCCATCTTTACAGACGGCGCGCACGAGGAGGTCGTAGTGGCCGGCGTGCGGTGGCGTGAACGAGAAAGACCAGTTCACATTGCGATCGGCTTCGGCCTGGGGCGTTGGGTACGATGCCCAAGTGTCACCGTCGTCGCACGAGAACTGCACGGCCTTGATGGGCGTGTCGAAATCTTGCGCATAGCCTTCGACGGTAAGCGCTCGTCCTGCCGTGCCGACCAAGGTTCCGATCATCGCTCGGCGCTCCCCGCGGTTACGCCGATGTTGGGCTGGTTGGCATCGGCCGGCGCGCCGGGGACGGGCGGCGGCGTGGCCTCGCAGGTTATCTCTACGGCTACCACGTCGCGCACGAACGTGCGTGCCGAGGTGGATCCCAGCCATAACTGGTTGCTGCAGCCGATGGCGCTGTCTGCACCTTCGCCGTTGACGGCGGATACGATGATGCTGTAGCGCTGGGTCACATAGGACAGCGGCAGGGCAACGCGGTAGCCGTCACGTGCGGTGAACGTGATGGTGTTCGCGTCGGCTGCGGGGTTCGCTTCGTTGATGAGTGCTGCTAGCCTGAACCCCTCTACCGCGGCGTTGGCGCTGGCAAGCCCGTCGGCCGGATTGCCAGCGCAGGTGCAGCCCATCACCTTTTTGGCAGGCGCTTTGTCGGTAAATTCGGAAACCGATGCGGTGAACGCATGCGAGACATCTCCCGACACCTCGATATGCGTGATCGGTCCGCTTTCGACCTCGACCGCTTGCGGCGAGGCTGCTGCGCCTTCGGGGCCTTGCGCGGCGCAGAGGTGCGTCGAGCTTCGGTACAGCTGTTTTTCCAAAGTAGCGTTGTCCGTTCGCACCTCCTGGTTCCAGGCGAAGGTTCCCTGGATGTTTCGGATGGCGGCGTGCTGCGACGCTTGTGCAGTCGCAGCTGCGGCAGCGGTCTCCTGGCCGGTCGCTGCTTTGTCTGTGGCGGCGTCGGGTGCCGTGGGTGGGACCGCCGCGGCAAGCGATACCGACGACAGGGCCAGGGTTCCTCCGGCTATCAGGCTGACGATGCCTTTTTGGCGAGTGTTCACGATAGCCTCCTTACTTCGACTTTGCGTTGAACATTGCTTCGAGGGGCTCTTCGGTAACGCGCCCGCCCTCGGTGACCGACCGGATGGACAGTACGTAGGCGGAATCAGCCTCGGGTGTGTAGGAGAAGTGCCAGATGACCCACCGATCCTTTGTCACGCCCGGAGTATCGAAGCGCGTCCAGGTGGTGCCGCCGTCGAGCGAGAACTCGAGTGCGGCGATGTTCTCGTCCCAGGCCGTGGCATAGCCGCTGAACTCGAAGGGCTTGCCGGTTTCGACGATGCGCCCTTCCTCGAAGTCGAACAGGCCGACGTTAGGCTTGTTCTGGTAGCCGTTTGCGTCGGTAAAGGGCCAGGCTTCAGGCGTGTAGTACGCGGTGCTCTCGGATTCCTTGGGCCAGCCATTCCATTCGTGTATCTCGGCGGCTTCTTCCTTCGTGTTCACGATAATATCCGACACTTCCTTCACGCTGGCAGGCGCGCCGGAGCCGGGCACGATGAGCTGCACGGGATAGCCGTGGCGCCAGGTGAGCTTCTCGCCGCCGTTCTCGTAGGCCAGGTAGGCTTCCGTGAAGTTGGACAGCTGCACCGATTCGGTGAATCCGTCGGGGGCGATGCTGGTGAACGCACCGGCGTCGGGGCTGATACCGGCCTCCGCGAACAGCTTGCTCAGCGGCACCGCCTTGTACAGGCAGTTGCCTAGGAGCGGGCCGCCGGTGGGGTTGAGCGTGCAGTGCAAGGTGAAGGGCACGTCCACGCTGCCGAACTTCTCGATGAGCTCGGGCAGGGTGTAGGTGATCTCGCGGTTGACGGCACCGGAAACCGTGATGGTCCAGGTGTCGAACATGTTCTGGTCAAGCGGCACGTCGTTGGCGGTGTTTTCCGTGCGCAGGTAGTCCAGATCGAAGTAATCCCAGCCGAAGTCGAACAGGTCGGAGGCGGGCACGATCTTGTCTTGGTCGAACGAGAAGTTGCCTGTAACGTTCTCCACGGCGGTGATGCCGCGCAGCTGGCTGTGCTTGGCCTCGTCCCACAGCTGCATGCCCTCGCCGCTGCCGGTTCCCACGTGGCAGTTCCAGCATTCGGCTTTGTCCTGCGTGTCATGGATGCCGTGGACGAGCGAGCCGAACGAGCGCTGGTTCGTCAGGTAGCCGTAGCCGAACGTGTGGCAGTCCTTACACATTTGCACGGTGGTCTGGATGCCGTAGGGGTTGCGCAGGTCGACATGGGGATACTCCATCGACGCCAGCGTATCGGCCAGATCGTCGTGGCAGGCGTTGCAGCCTTTCGCGTCTGCCTTCAAGTAGTAGGTATTGTAGGGCACGTTGTTTTCGGGTCGATGGTAGCTGTACGACGTGTCGAGCGTCGTGAGCACCTCGCCCTCGCTGGGTGTGCGCTGAACTTGCACGCCGTCGTCGCGCTGCTTGACGATGGGGTTGTACAGGTCCGACTCGATGACGGTGACGCCTTTTTCGGCTGCCGTGTCGGTGTTGGTGGCATTGGTGGTCGGTGGTTGCGGCGCGCAGCTCACGCAGAATGCGAGCAGAGCGGCGCAGGCCGTCGTACCCACGACGATGCCGGCTTTTTTACGAGCCATGTTATTCTCCCTCCT
>NZ_JAVWUP010000061.1:0-14424 GCF_036667095.1 Gordonibacter sp.
CAGGCTGCATTCCGGTGCCTTGCTTTTAGCAACCCGCGTGCGCCTCTTACGCGATCAATGCCCCTTAGCCAAGTTCAGCCAAGTTCAGCCCCCTGCCTATGACAGGGTGTCATAGGCAGGGGGCTGAACTTGTGTCATACTGATGCGGCATGAAACCGTTTGACGTTAGGGTTCGCCCCTGGCCGTAGGGGACGAGGAGGGGACGATGCTCGGAGAGCTTGCCGTGTTCTACCTGTTCCTTGGAGGGGCCGGAGCGGGTGCTGTGGTTGTGTGCGCGCTGCTCGACCTCATCGTGGTGAAGGAGTCCTTCGGCAATTCCCTCTATGAGGCGGGGCTTTCCGGTGCTCCTTTGAGCAGGATGGTCTCGTATGGAATGCTTGTGGGTCTGCTGTGCCTAGTGGTGGGGGCGCTCAGTTTGCTGTTCGACCTCGGGCGCATCGATCGCGCTATCACGCTGTTCACCAGCCCTTCGGTATCGCTGCTGACGCTGGGAGCGTTCGCGCTGGTTGTCCTAGCGGCGTGTGCCGCTTTTTTGACGATAGTCCGCTTTGTCTATCTGCCTGAAGTCGCTCGCTCGCTGGTGTTTGCTGTCGAGATTGCAGCGGTGGTGTTCGGCTTGGTGGTTATGGTGTACACCGGGTTGCTGCTGCAGGGCACGGGCGGGGTCGCGTTTTGGAATTCACCCCTGCTGCCGGTGCTGTTCCTGCTGTCTTCGGCCTCGTCGGGGGCGGCGCTGGTGTTCGCGGCAGCCTTCTTCGTGGAGGCGGACGGGCGAGCGATGCACGTGCTGCGCCTTCTTACCCGCGTCGACGCGGTGGTGATCGGATGCGAGGCCCTCTGCGCGCTCGTATTCGTTCTGCTGGCAAATGCAAGCGACCATCTAGGTGTGGTGGAGTCGCTGCGCACTTTGTTCCAAGGCGAGGCGTCGCTTGCGTGGTGGGCGGGGTTCGCTCTCTGCGGTTTGGTGGCGCCGCTGGCGATCGAGTTGGCTTTGCCGCGCAGTTCCTCGGGGCAGCGAGCGGGCCTTGCGCTTGCCGCGGTGCTGGTGCTGGTTGGTGCCTTCTGCCTGCGCTGGAGTTTGGTGGAGGCTGGCGTGCATCGAGCCCCGGTGCTTGAAGAGGTGCCGGCGACGACCGCGCCTTTTCTGAACGAAGCTGGCAGCCAGGTTCGGGGTATTGATCTGTTTGTGCTCGACGGGACAACGTACGACTTCGACGGACATGACATAACAAAAACGGCACGAATGATAGAGACGGCATGACGGAAGCCCTGTTCGAAATAGACGAGAAAAGCAGCCTGCCTATTTGGCTGCAATTGAAGAACCGCTTCATCTACCTGATAACGTCGGGCTACTACATGCCCGGAGACCAGTTGCCCACCGTGCGTGGGCTCGCTGCCGACGTTGAGGTGAACTACAACACCATCAGCAAGGTGTACATGAGCCTTGAGCAGGATGGATACATCCAGTCACGCCGCCGGCAGGGCGCGTTTGTGTGCGACGTGAGCGATAAGCCGGGGGTGAGCATTGCCTCTACGGCGCGCATCGTCACCACCGAATATCTGAAACGATGCTTTGAGCTGGGCATGTCGCTCGAGGACATCCAGGAGCAGTTCGATTCATGCATACAAGAAGCACGATCACGCCGAGACCGCGGGTAACGACGGCTCAAGGCTCTTTTCGACGGGGAGGGAATGCGATGCGACGCACTCAAGGAAACGCTGGCAACTTCGACGGGCCGACGCCGGCCAGCTCGTCGTCGCGTACCGGCTATGCGGACAACCGCTTCGATACAGGGCGTCGTCGCGCGTCGCGCAACGGGGCGACGGTGTTCGCTCTCGTCTTGTTCCTGGTTGGGTTTGGGGCGGTGCTGGCGGTGTCGTTCTTCGGCTTCGGCGGCGTGGGGATCGCAGCCTTGATTGCAGCCGTGGTGGCGGGCTGGCTCGTGGCGTCGTCGGTGCATATCGTGCTGGAGTGGGAGAAAGCCGTGGTGTTGCGCTTCGGCAAGTTCAACCGCGTGGCAGGGCCGGGCATCGTGTTCACCTGGCCTATCGTCGAGTTCTACACGCTGCGTGTCGACCAGCGCGTGTGCACGACGTACTTCGGAGCCGAAGAAACGCTCACGAGCGATCTGGTGCCCATCAACGTGGACGCGGTGTTGTTCTGGATGGTGTTCAACGCGAAAGCCGCCTGCGTCGAGGTGGAGGATTACTCGTCGGCTGTGGCGTGGGTGGCCCAAACGTCCATGCGCAAGGCCATCGGCCGCGCGACGGTGTCGGAAGTGGCTATGCGCCGCGACCAGCTGGACGAGGAACTGAAAGCCGCCATCGAGGAGAAGCTCTCGCCCTGGGGTATCGACATCATCGACGTAGAGGTTCGTGATATCGTGGTTCCCAAGGAGCTACAAGAGGCCATGGCGCTGGAAGCCGTGGCCGAGCGCGAGAAGAACGCGCGTATGGTGCTGGCCGAAGCGGAGAAGGACATCTCCGACATGCTGGCCGATGCCTCCGAGGCCTACAAGGGCAACGCCGAGGCCATGAAGCTGCGCACGATGCATCTGGCCTACGAAAGCGTGAAGAAGTCTGGCGGCACTCTGGTCATCCCCAGCGCGTTCAGCGAAGGCTTCACCGAGACCGAGGCTGACCGGGCAGCGAAGACGACGGGGGAGTAGCGGGGAAACGGGAGTCGGAAGCTGCTCGACTGCTTTCATGGAGCCAGGGGCTAAGAAAGCAACCATCTCCAGGCAGGTACGACGTGAATCGTCCCTTGCGCGGTGGATATCTCGCGCTCTTCATCGAGTGTGACAATCCATGATTCTGCGATGTCGTAGCGTTTCATAGCGGCTTCGAGCGCGCGAATCTCCCGCTTAGACGTGGCTTCATCGGCGAGACTGCAAGAAACCTGTATGAGCTGGTAAGCGCTTTGCATCAGGGCGACAAGATTTCTATAAACCTTGCTTTCACAAAACAAGATTCCTGTAATCCCAGGTTCCTAAGGGGTAAGGACTGTGTTGCCCGGATTACTGTGCGGTGACCCTGGCTAGACGATGTCAAAGGCGGCACATGGCGCTCACTGTGGAGTAATAAGGTAGTTCTCTATTACTCAAGGCATTGAGTAAATAACTCAGTATGATGAGTAAATAGTCTAATCCTGGATAAATGAAGGAGGACTCGCATGTTTGAAAGAGCACTCGTGGCCGAGATAGTTGCCAGAATGCAAGAGCCAAGAGAGTTCATGCAAATACTTGTAGGTCCACGCCAAACTGGCAAATCTACGGCTATCGGACAAGTTCTTAACTCCCTAGACATTCCCTATCATCTTATTGCTGCGGATGATTATTCACTCAATACTGAAGAATGGTTTGCGAGTGAGTGGAGAAAAGCACGCATGCTTGCATCCAGCGAAGCGCAAGGAGCCCTTTTCGTAGTTGACGAGGTTCAAAAATTACCCCATTGGGCAGCGGTGGCAAAAAAAATGTGGGACGAAGATACGCGATCGAACGTGCCGGTAAAGGTATTGTTGACGGGTTCCTCCTCGTTGCTGATTCAGCAAGGCATGGAGGACTCCCTCATGGGGCGTTTTGAAGTGCTCTATAGCATGCATTGGTCATTCTCGGAATGCCGGGATGCCTTTGGGTACTCGCTGGACGATTTTTTATTCTTCGGAGGATACCCGGGGGCAGCGAAGCGCAAGGGTGACCCAATTCGCTGGGCACGGTATATGCAGACTTCTATTGTTGAACCAACTATCTCGCAAGATATTCTGCAAATGGAACGAATAGAAAAGCCGGCTCTGCTCAAGTCGTTATTCGTCATGGGGTCGTCCTATTCTGCGCAAGAGGTGTCTTACACCAAGATAATGGGACAATTGCAAGATGCCGGGAACACGGTGACCATTGCGCATTACTTGGATCTCCTGTCAAAAGCGGGTATGCTCAGCGGCCTGCAGAAATACGCACTGGACGCTGCCCGCATACGACGCAGTTCTCCTCGTCTCATGATTCATGATACGTCTCTTATGACCTACCCTTATGGATCGAATAAAAACACCGTTCTGGCCGATCCGGAAAAAAGAGCTCATCTGATAGAGAGCGCAGTGGGCGCGTATCTGATTGAGCGCTCAGTGGAAGAAGGGTTCGAGGTGTTTTGGTGGCGCACCTCAAAAGGCGAGGAGGTTGACTTCGTTATAAAAAAGGCCTCTATGTTGACGGCTATCGAAGTAAAAAGCGGTCGCATAAAGGGAACGAAAGGCGTTCGGGAGTTCTTGAAGCGCAGTCCTCACGCATCCTCTCTTGTGGTGGGAAGCGAGGAGTGCCCCTTGGAAGACTTTCTCTTGGGGAAGATCCCTCTGTTCGTAACGGTCTAGTTCAGCCGCGCAAGTTTGTGCCATTGTCAAAGTAGTTTGAAATGTATAAATCACCTCAAAGCAATTCTATTTGAGGTGATTTATACATGACACGAAGAACACTTGCACGGAAAATCAAAGACATGAAAACGACGCTATACGCCCCTATTCGAGTCGGGCGAGCTGCGCCTTGCCGGTTTTCGCCCCGAAAACATCGCCGCACTTGTGGAGGAAGGCGTGATCGAACGGGTCAAACATGGGTATTATCGCCTGTCCTACGCAGCGGACCTTGAGGAAGAGCAACTCATTGCCTTGCTTTATCCCGATGGAGTAATCTGCCGCTACAGTGCGCTGTGTCATTTTGGTTACAGCGATTGGACACCGTCAGCTTGGGATATAGCTGTGGACAGAAACACTTCGAAAGCGCGGTTCAATATCGAATATCCACCTATCAGCCCTTTTTACATGACGAAAGACCATCTTGCATATGGTGTAATGCAGGATGATTTCAACGGTATCATGTTGAACATTTTTGATCGGGATAGGCTCATATGCGAGGTGATTCGGAGCGAACGCAAGATCGATGCAGAGATATTCTGCAAAGCGGTGCAGGCGTATGTGAACTATGAGCGGCGCAGTATTCCCCGCCTGATCGAGTATGCGAGCAAGCGGGGAATGTCTAAGCGCGTAGAAGAAAGGGTTGGCATATGGCTCGTATAGGCGATCCTGCTGCTTTGACGTGTTCTTGTCGCCCGTCGTTCATGCTATGGCGCAAGCCGAAAGCTGCTCGAATTGCTGGGACCATTCTGAATTCAAATAGCGGTAAGGCCAGACGTTTTATCAAGCTTTAACCTAAGTTCTGCGCTGGTGGTTTATCGGAAAAGGTGCCCTTATTCAACGGCTTGCCTAGCGTAAGTGCTCAAATCATCATATAAAACCCCAGTTCACTAAGTATTATCCTAAAAATAGAATAATAGCTTGTCATACTTTGTCATAGTTTCAGGTTGCTACTCGCAACAGTGTATGGCAGACTATGACACGAACGATCGGCCGATCGCTGTAAAGGGGAATTTGGGGTTTACGTACATCGGCAGGTACCACCGTCGAGACAAGCCTTATTCTCCGAAGCATTCCATCGAACAAGTTGGGAGGGGAAATGTCGGAAACGAAGAGTCTGAAGCAAGGGCTAACTCGTAGAAACTTTCTCAAAACTACCGGGGCCGTTGCGGGGGTGACGGCTATCGCCGGTTCAGGAGTGGCCCTGACCAGTCTCTCCGCTGACAAGGCGTTGGCGGACGAAGCGACAGGCGCAGCAGCTGAGCAGGTGTTCCGTACGTCGTGTCGCGGCAATTGCGGCAGCCGTTGTCCGCAGGAGGTAGTCGTGCGTGAAGGCAAGGTCGTGCGTACCACTGCCGCGCAACTGCCAGGAGAAGATAAGGTGCGTCGCCGTCTGTGCGTGAAGGGCTATACCCAGCCTCAACGCCTGTACGAGCCAGACCGCCTGAAATATCCTATGAAACGTACTAGCTGGAGCCCCGATAACCCGAGCGGCGACCAGCGCGGCAACGGTGATTGGGAGCGTATCAGCTGGGACGAGGCTATCGAGATCGTGTCTACGCAAATAGGTGCCATCATGGAGCAGCATGGTCCCTCGTCTGTGGCGCTGTGGACATCTTACGGCTCCAACAACGTGTTAAACGGCACGTCCGCCGGCTTCATGTCGGTGGCCTATGGTCGCTTCGTCACGTCCACGGGCATTACGGTGCTTGGAGCGAGCGCCGATTACGCTCAGCTCAAAACCCAGATGTTGGATCTCGCGGTTTCGGGCAACGACTGCGCTGACATTGCCAACGCCAAAACGATCATGGCATGGGGCGGTAATCCGGCTGAAGCCTATATCCACGACTGGCAGTTCGTGTGTCAGGCGCGTGAAAAAGGGGCTAAGCTCATCACGATCGACCCGCAGTTTACCGCCTCGGCCATGCATTCCGACATTTATGTACCTATCCGCCCCGGTACCGATGGTGCGCTTATGCTCGGTATGGCGAACTACATTATCGAGCATGATCTTGTGGACGAGCCGTTTATGAAGAAAAAGACCGTCTCGCCGCTGCTTGTCAAAGAAGACGGAACGTACTTTCGTATGAGCGATCTGGGCGTAGAGCCTACGCAAGGTCCTCTTAACCCTTACACGGGCAAGCCGAGCGTCATCGATCTGAACGTCGTATGGGATGCCGCTGCCAATGGCCCCGTCATGGCTGCGAAGGCCATCGATCCTGTACTTTTGGGTAGTTTCGAGTATGAGGGCGTGCGGGTGCAGACGGTGTACCAGAAGACGCTCGACAGTATCAAGGAATTCACGGTGGAGAAGGCTGCGGAAATCTGCGACTTGCCCGCTGAGACGGTCGAGATGCTGGCGAAGACCTACGCCACCGAGGGCCCCGTCGCCGTGCTCACGTACCAGGGCATCGGCCACCACGTGAACTCGCACCACAACTACAAGAACCTCTCGCTCATCGGGGCGCTCACCGGCAACGCAGGCAAGCCCGGCGCCATGCTGTTCCGCGCCTACGGCACGTCCATGCCCACGAACTCCGCCGAGTACATGCTGGGCAAGGTGGCGCTCAACATCTGCGGCATGTACCTGCCCCAGATCCTCGAGACAAAGCAGTGGGCCGGCAAGGATCTCGACATCCGCATGCTGTTCTGCACGAACGGCAACATGCTGTCCTGCGAGTCGGGTCGGGCGCAGCTCGTCGAGGCCGTCAAGAAGGTCGATTTCGTCGTATGCGCCGACGTGAACCTCACCGACACGGCGCGCTATGCTGACGTAGTGCTGCCTGTCACGCATGCCTACGAGACCGAGGACTTCGACGGCGGCGGCTCCACGCCGTTCCCGACGTACTACCACAAGGTGATCGACCCCTTGTTCGAGTGCAAGACCGATCTCGAGATCATGCGTCTCATTGCCGATAAACTGGGCATGGGCCAGATATATGCCAAATCCGACGAGGAATTCCTTCGTGCTGTCATCGATACGCCTGCCAATATCGCGGGCGGTTGCGGCTACGACGACTTCCATAAGGACAAACCCGTGAAGAACTATGCGTTCACGGAGAAGTCGATGGTGGATACGTTCGCTAATACTCCGACGCAGCGCTTGCAGTACTACATCGAGAAGCCGATGCCGCGCAACAGTTTTGGCCAAGAGATAGCCGATTACGAACGCTTGCCGCATTACGAGCACGCCAACGAAGCCTACTGGGAGAATCCTCTGCGGGAAAAGTATCCGCTCATGGGATGCAGTGAGCATCCGAAGTACCATGTGCACTCTCAGTGTGCTCATACCCCGTGGTTGCGCGAGCTCGAACCCGAGCCGCTGCTGAAGGTGAATGCCACCGATGCCGCCGCGCGGGGCATCAAGCAGGGCGACTACGTGCGTGTGTACAACGATCATGGGTACGCTGTACTCAAGGCGCTGGTGACGGAGGGGATCAAGCCCGGTGTTGTGTCCATTCCTCACGGGTGGCAGGTTGATCAGTTCGTCGAGGGCCATACGCAGGATCTTACCAATATTTTCATGAACGATTTTGTTTCGAACAGCGCTTTCTACGATTTCCTCTGTGAAGTTGAGAAGTACGAGGGGGGTGAGCGATAATGGCCCGTTACGGAATGGTCATCGACACGAAGCGGTGCGTGGGCTGCAATACCTGCTCCATGGCGTGCAAGATGACGAACAATCTGCCCGATGCCAATTGGTGGAGTCGTGTACTTACCGACGGCGGTGATGCGGTTGATACGCCATCCGGTATTTTCCCGGATGTATCCATGAAGTATGTTGCAATGTCGTGCCAGCATTGCGAGAACCCTGCGTGTACGAAGGTGTGTCCGGTGGGGGCTACGTACAAGGACCCGGAGACGGGCATTGTACGCCAAGACTACGACAAGTGCATCGGCTGTCGCATGTGTATGGCCGCCTGTCCTTACACAGGCGTGCGTTCGTTCAACTGGGAAGAGCCGAAATATTCGACCGACCACGCTGTCGGCGATGCGGATGTTGCTGCACATCAGAAGCATACGGTTGAGAAGTGCACGTTCTGCTATCAGCGCCAAGCTCGCGGTGAGGTGCCTGCCTGCATGGATCTCTGTCCGGCTCGCGCCCGCCATTGCGGTGATCTTGACGACCCCTCCTCAGAGGTGTCGAAGCTCATCCGGCAGCGGGAGTATATGCAGCTGCTTCCGAGCGAAGGCACCAAGCCGTCCGTCTACTACCTCGTCTAGGCAGAAAGGGAAAATCATGTCTGAGAACAATCAGGCGACCTCGTCGCCTAAGGCTTCCGCTGCCAAATTCGGGGGCAAAGGTATGACCGTCGCTATCGTTGTCGCGGCTGCCGTCACTGTATTTGGCCTGGTTTTGTGGGGTGTGCAGCTTACCGGTGGCCTCGTGCAGACCGGCATGCGCAACTTCGACTCGTGGGGCCTCTATATCACCTGTTTCATGTTCTTGGTGGGCTTGTCGGCTGGCGGCCTCATAATCAGCTCCGTGCCGCGGGCGCTGGGTATCGAGGGCTTCGGTGGCATCTCCAAGATTGCCGTGTGGACGTCCATTTGCTGCACGGTGCTGGCCATCGGGTTCGTGGTCATCGACCTGGGCCAACCGCTGCGCCTGTGGGAGCTGTTCGCGTACTCGAACCTGGGCTCGCCTCTTATGTGGGATATCATCGTACTGTCGGTGTACCTGATCCTGTCCGTGGTGTACTTGTGGGCCACGCTTCGCTTCGAGGGCGGCAAGGGCTCCGAGCGCTCGCTGCGCGTTATCAGTGTGGTGGCGCTGGTCACGGCCATTCTCGTGCACTCCGTGACGGCGTGGATCTTCGGCTTGCAGCAGGCGCACGGCCTGTGGCATACCGCACTTCTGGCTCCGTGGTTCGTGTCGTCGGCCTTGGTATGCGGCGTAGCACTTGTGCTTGTGGTGGTCATCGCCCTGCGCCGTGCGGGCTATCTTGAACTCGATCAGAAATACGTTGTGAAAATGCTGAAGCTGTTGGGCGTGTTCGTGCTGGTCGACCTGTACTTCTTCGGCTGCGACTTACTTACCGAGGGCTTTCCGGGAGCCGAGGGCGCCGACACGGTGGCCATGCTGACCACTGGCGCGCTGGCACCATTCTTCTGGACGGAGGTCATCGGCTGTGCATGCGCAGCTATCGTGGCCTTCGTGCCCAAGCTGCGCACGAACCCGCTTATCGTGGTGGCGAGCGTGCTGGCCATCGTGGGCATCTTCTGCAAGCGCGTGCAGCTGCTCGTGGGCGGTTTCCAAGTGCCGAACATCGACTACGCAACGCCCATGACGTTGACCACCATCACCGACTGGACCAGTGGGATGCATGCCTACGATGCGCTCGTGTATTTTCCGACGCCGCTCGAGTTCGGCGTGGTGTTGGGTGTGATCGGGCTCGGAGCCTTGCTTTTGCTGCTGGGCCTGCGGTATCTGCCGCTGGGCCCCGCGGAGGCTTCGCGCTAGATACGCATTCCTTATCTCTTTTGGCTCTACGATGAGACACATCAGCTTCCTCCGGTGTGTCTCATTCCTGTTAGAATAACCCTCGATAGCAACGAAAAGAGGAGCAGCCATGCCTATTGAGGACGAACCCATCCGTATCGAGGATCGGCCGACACTTGCGGCATGGCTCGCCGAGTACGCATCCATCGAGAACGACTATATCGCCGCTCTTCAGGCGGAAGGTATCGTGTTCGAAGACCGCGATGAGCATGCAGATGCCACGGCGCAGGTTGTTTGCCGTTTACATGAAAAAGGCGCGCACTTTCGCAGCGGGACGGCCAGCGTGTATGTGAACTGGGTGTCGTCGGCCTGCGAGGCCTGTGCGGGCTGCGACGGCAGCATGACGTTCTTCCTGTCGCTGCGCTGCAACAAGA
Source organism: Gordonibacter sp. (assembly GCF_036667095.1). Taxonomy (NCBI): domain Bacteria; kingdom Bacillati; phylum Actinomycetota; class Coriobacteriia; order Eggerthellales; family Eggerthellaceae; genus Gordonibacter; species Gordonibacter sp. The sequence goes on from NZ_JAVWUP010000061.1 coordinate 10,277, forward strand.
ACTGTTACTTCTGCTTCAACCCCAACCAGCAAGATTACAACCTGCATGTGAAAACGCCTGACGAGTGGAAAGCGGAGTTCGACGAGTTCGCGCGTACCAGCAGCGGTGTCACACACGTGGGGCTGACGGGCGGCGAGCCGCTGCTGCACCCACGGGAGGCGCTGGACTTTCTGGCATACGTTCGCGAGCGCTGTCCCCAGGCGCACACACGGCTCTATACGGCAGGCGACCTGCTCGATGACGACCTGCTGCGACGTCTGGCCGATGCTGGGCTTGCCGAAATACGCTTCAGCATCAAACTCGACGACGGCCAGGAGGCCGTGCGCGGTACGCTTGCCAAGATTGCGCGCGCAAAGGAGTTCATCGCGGATGTTATGGTAGAGATGCCGGTGATCCCCGGCACCGAGGACGTCATGCGCGAGGTGCTCGCTTCACTGGATCGCATCGGCATTGCCGGCATCAATCTGCTGGAATTCTGCTTCCCTCTGAATCGCTGGGACGAATTCGAGCGACGCGGCTTCAAGGTGAAGAACCCCCCGTTCAACGTGCTGTACGACTACGGCTATGCGGGTGGGCTGCCGGTGGCCCAAAGCGAGCTTGGCTGCCTCGAGCTTATGGAGTATGCGTTGGATGCGGGGCTCGGGCTGGGCGTGCACTACTGCTCGCTGGACAACAAGAATCGCGACCAAATATACCAGCAGAACACGGCGGTGCAGCTCGACCCGGACATATACGAGCTGCTGCCGAATGAGTATTTCTACCACACGGCAAAAGTGTTCGACCAAGATGTCGCTGTGGCGAAGCGCGTGCTTGAAAGCAACGGCCTCTCGGCCTCTTGCCTTGAAGAGGGTGGCGCGTGCCTGGCTTTTCATCCTCGCCACGCCCACCTGCTGTTCAGTAGCCCGGTGAAGGTAGCGCTTTCCTACAACGTCGTGGAAAGCGGGGCCGAGGGGCCTTGTGTTCGGGAGCTCGGTTTGTATCCCGTGGATTTCGAAGGAGTGGACGCCTGTATGACCGATAGCGAGAAGTGGCAAATTAAAGCAACGGCTTGGGAGTTTTTGGCCTTGTCGCTGCGCTATCCCGATGCGGTTCTAGCCGATGCGGTGGCCTCGGGGGAATGGCTCGATGCGGCACGCGAGATCATCTGTGCGCTGGGGCGCGACGTGCCTGACGGCTTTGGCGAAGGTCTGGCCGACTGCGCTGCTGCCCTCGAGGCGGATGCGTCCGAGGATCCCGTTCGCGGAGCGGGCGTATCTGGGGCCGGCGAGCTCGAAGCGGCAGGCTCCGCGGCTCCCGGGCGTGAAGCTGTTGATGCCGAAGCCCTCCTGCACGCCCTGCGCGCAGAGGCCACCCGCCTGTTCGTGGGGGCTCCCGAGCCGGCGGTCTCCCCTTACGAGGGGGTCCACCGTGCGCAGGGCGACGGGGTGCAGGCGCTGCTGTTCGTGAACCCGCACTCCATGGAGGTCGAGCGCTTCGCGCGCGCCTGCGGCCTGGGGCGCCCTGCGGGCACCAACGAGCCGCTCGACCACGTGGCCACCGAGTGCGAGCTTTTGGAGCACCTGGCCCTGCGCGCGGCAGGGGCCGCTTCGGTGGACGCTGCACCGACGGACCCCGAGGCGGCGGACCTGCTCGAAGGCGCCCCCGATCGCCCCGTCCCCGACGACGCCCTGCCCGGCGGCTCGCCGGAGGCCGCCTACGGTCGGTTCCTCGAGGAGCACGCCCGTGTTTGGATGCCCGGCTTCGCCGAGGCTGCAGCCGGGCAGGCGCGTGAGCCGCTCTACCGTGCTGCTGCGGCGATGCTGGCGCTGCTCGCGAAAAGCCGCGGTTGCTAGGGAATCGAGGCTTTCCGCGGCTGGTTGCCTAGACTGGTTGCACTGCTCGTTCGGATTGGTCCTTCATACGCTTCTTCTCTTCGTACATGGCTTGGTCGACCTTCTTCGAAATGTCCTCGCCGGCATAATGGATGGCGTAGCCACATGCAAATTCGAAGTTGCAGGCTTTCGCTTCCTGGTGCGCTGCCGCAAGGCATCGCTCGAATGCGGCACTATCGTCGTTTTCTGCAACGAGGGCGAACTCGTCTCCGCCGATGCGGTACGGTGTGGCTACTCCGGCGAAGCTTCTGGTGAGGATGGTGGCGAACGAGACGAGGCATTCGTCGCCGGCATCATGGCCCAGCTGGTCGTTGATGTCCTTGAAGTCGTTGATGTCGGCAAGTGCGATGATGCGCGCCGGCGTTCGCTCGAAGGACGCCAGTCGTTTGGTGTAAACGGCGCGGCTGTAGATGCCGGTAAGCGAATCGAGTGTCGAGTAATGCATGTTGAGCAGCAGGTAGTACGAGATGATGCCGATGGCCGAGCAGTTCCAGCTCATGAACCGGTAGCGAAATCCTACTTCCAGCGTCAGGCCCAAGACCAGCAATGCGATGACCCCGAGGAGAAAGATGCGCTCCACGCGCTGCTGTCGTGCATGGGAGGAGCTCGGTTGCAGGATGATAAGGGCGATGTATCCCACGGAGATAAGGAACGGAGCGAAGAACAAAGGCCCGCGGTCGTAAGAATTGTCCGTTCCGATGAGAAACACGAGGTTGAAGAACATGCTTGCGAAGCAGATGGCCACATTCGCCACGATAAGTACGAAGTGCCACGGGCGGTAGCGCCCCTTTCGGTAGATACCGAACAGGAGGAAGGGGATGATGGGGCCGGCTGCGAAGCTCAGGAACGAAGTGAATCGACGAAACACCCACGCAATGCCCTCGTTTCCCACTCGGGCAAGGAGGAAATCTGTCGAAATGGAGACGAGCATGACGAGGTTCACGATGATGGCGATTGTGAACAGCGTGGTTTGCTTGCGGTCGAACAAAGGGTTCGCGCGCACGATGAACAGCAGGAAGGCAAGCCCGACGAAGGGGATCAGGTTCGATGATATGGCTTCTTGCAGCGGCATGGCGGCTTCTTGTTGTCGGTTTCTGCACTGCGTCCATTATCGCATGGTGAACGTGTTGCGAGGGGCGCGATTTGGAAGGTACGCAGGTCTGGGGCCTGCGCGGTGGCAGGGGTTGGCAGGTGCCTTCGGATGGTCTGTTCTTGCGCGCGGTGGAAGGGGAGACCTCCTACCGGCGTTAGAACAGGAGGGCTCCGTCCACGGTCATTGAAATGCAGTTGCCGTTCGCTTCGCAGATCAGGCGTACGTTCACGGTGCTAGGTTTGCCGTTGCCATCGACAATGGATGCGGCGTTCGTGTACTCGTAGCCTCCGCCCTCGTGGGGCACTACCGTAGCGGTGGCGGCATCGACGCCTTTGAACTCGTACAGGGTATTGTTGGTGAAGAGGGACGGCATTTCCGCCTCGAGAGCTGCCATGGCCTGCTTCTGGGCTTCGCCAGCTTTGGGTTCTGCAGGTTTACCAGCCGCCTTGTCCCCGGCTTTGGCATCCCCGGTCTTGGTCTCGCTGGCTTTAGGATCGCTGGAGGGGGTCGACGGCAGGTCGAGCTGCCACGTGGCTTCGGTAGCACCGTCGTTCCAGAACAGGCGCTGCGATTCGTAGTGGTCTTCGAACGTGAGCGTTCCCGACACGCTTTCGTTTGCGGGTACCGTGATGGTGTTGCCGTCGAACGATGAGCCGGTGGGAGGTATTCCGAACGAAAGCAGGCACTCAGTGCTCAGTCTCTTGTCCAACGTGTGGGCTTTTACCTCTATATGGGCGGTGAGTGCGCCGCCGGCACGGTCGATGGATTTCAGGGTGACCTCGTAGTCGCGCCAAACGGCGGTTTCGCCTATGGCGAGGCTCTTCAGCTTGTCGGTATTGGTGAGCGTGTAGCTGGAATCGACGGTCGGTGCGTTGCCGGGCTCCTCGGTTTCGGTGCTGCAGCCAGATAGCGGCAAAGAGAGGAGTGCGGCGCAGGTTGCCGTTGCGAGGATGGCCTTTTTGTTCACGGGTGCCCTTTCTCCGTCTGACGTGCCAATGCGGGACCGAGGTGCCCCTTGGTTTGTTGACCTCCATCATACCAGTTCGCTCGCAATTCGTGCATTGCCCATCGAAAGCGCATGCCCTCTTCGGCTCCCTTCCTTGCCAGATGCCCTCGGTGCGCTTGCGCACTACGCGGACCGGGCGGCTCCGCTCGGCGAAGAGGCCGCCGCAGAGCAGGTTGCC
>NZ_JAVWUP010000062.1:0-2118 GCF_036667095.1 Gordonibacter sp.
GAAACGCTATTTGGTCAAACATTTTTTAAAATCATTTTCATACGCAACTTCTCGCAGGCTGCAAGCAGTTTAAAACCGTACCGAAAACGGCTTCCACCGTGAAAGATCAGCCGAGAAATGAGCGGTATAATCGTGGCCAAGCCTTCTTGAAACGGCTTTCTCCAATCCGACAAGGAGCACTAAATGGTACCCGTAAATATTCAAACCCTTATAGTCATGACGGCGCCTGCTCCCTCGATTCTCGTCTTACAGCCCGTGGAAGAACCTACCCAACCAGGGAAATCACGCATCATCCCTATATGGATTGGCGCGAACGAGGCCGCCCAGCTTGGCATAGCGCTAGAAAAGGCACGTTTTGCACGACCTATGACACACGACCTTTTCCTCGATGCCCTCACTAATTTGGATACGCGAGTCGATCATGTCGTCATCAACGACGTCAAGGGAGCTATGTTCTTCGCAAGGTTGACGCTGAAACAACACGATCGCCTTATCGACCTTGATGCGCGGCCTTCGGACGCCATCGCCTTGGCGCTTCGCCAACAGGCACCACTCTATGTCGAGGAAGAAGTGCTCGAACGCGCGTCATTTCCCTATGTGTTCAAAAAAGACCCTGGTGAAGATCAAGAGCTCGCCGAATTTCGCACATTCCTCGCCGAAATCGCACCCGAGGATTTCGAAGATCAGTAGACCTCCCCACTACGCGTCCTACCAAACAACACCCAAAATGTCTCACATGAAACAATCCGTCTAGTAGGGGATTACATCAGGGGAGACAGGTGTTCCTAAGGAATCACGGAATAATCGAATACGTGTGGGAGAGGGTGGTTGACAGGAGATAAAAAATAACGGGCCGTATCAGGGCCCGTTATTTTTTCGTTACCGGTTTTTCGAACGCCCTAGAAAGGGTGCTTACTCGCTGTCGATCTCGTTCTCGGTGACGCCTTCTTCTTCGGATTCTTCTTCCAAAAGGTCAATTTGCTCTTCGTCTAGCTGGCCGTCAGCATCTGCCGGGCGCTTCTTCTTAGCACGGCTCGCGATGGCAACCGCGGTTACGCGATCGTTGTCGGCTACCTTCATCACACAGACACCCTGAGTCGAGCGGCCCAGCTCTGAGATGCCTACGACCGGAGTACGCACAATGACGCCCTCTTCGGACATGATCATGATCTCCTCGTCCGTCGTGACGATCTTCATAGCCGTCAGCAGGCCCTTCTTCTCCGTCATGGTGATGGTGAACACGCCCTGGCCGCCGCGATGGTGCTCGGGGTACTCAGACACCGGGGTGCGCTTGCCATAACCCTTCTCGGTGATCACGAACAGCTGCGTGTCGGGCTTGGCAATCTCCATGCCCAGAACGCGCGCGATAGGCGGCACGTTCATGCCGCGCACACCCATGGTGTCGCGGCCCATGCTGCGGACCTCGTCCTCGCTCCACATAATGGCCTTACCAGCGCTCGACACCATAATCACGTTCTCGCCAGAAGCGACGCGCTTCACGGAGATAAGCTCGTCGTTGTCCTTCAGGTTGATGGCGATAAGGCCGTCGCGGCGCGTGCGGTCGTAGAGTTCCATCGATGTCTTCTTCACCATGCCGTGCGACGTGGCAAACATAAGGTACTCGTCGGTCGGGAAGTCCTTCGTGGCGATAACGGCCGAAATGGTCTCACCCTTGGCCAGCGGCAGCAGGTTCACGATGGCCGTGCCACGCGCGTGGCGTGACGCCTCGGGCAACTCGTACACCTTCAGGCGGTACACCTTGCCCGCCGTGGAAAAGAACAGCATGAAGGCATGTGTCGAAGCCACGAACAGGTGCTCGACGTAGTCGTTGTCCTTCAGGTTCACGCCCTGCATGCCCTTTCCACCGCGCTTCTGTTGGCGGTAAGTGGCAACGGGCAGGCGCTTCACGTAGCCGGACTTCGTCACCGTCACGACCATATTCTCGTCGGCGATAAGGTCCTCAACGTCGATATCCTTAGCATCACCGGACAAGCGGGTCCTACGCGGCGTACCGAATTTCCTTTTGATCTCCAGCAGCTCTTCCTTGATGATCTCGCGGACGAGCGCCGGGTCGGCCAGCACGCGTTGGTAGTAGGCAATGCGCTCGAGGAGCGCGGC
>NZ_JAVWUP010000062.1:2218-14388 GCF_036667095.1 Gordonibacter sp.
CGCCTCACGATAACGTTTTCCTGGTGCTCGATATAGTAGAACAACATCTCTTTCAGCGACAGCACGCGCGGCACGTTATCCACCAGCGACAACATAATACAGCCGAAGCCCACCTGTAGCTGCGTATGCTTGTACAGCTTGTTCAACACGACTTGGGGGATGGCGTTCGACTTCAAGTCGATGATGATGTCGATGCCGTGGCGGTCGGCACCGTCGTGGATGTTGCTGATCTCGGGCAGTTTCTTATCACGTACCAGCTCGCCTAGCTTCTCCAGCAGACGCTGGCGGTTCACCATGTACGGGATTTCCTTGACCACGATGGAGAAGCGGCCGTTCTTCTTCTCCTCGATCTCGCTTTTGGCGCGGACAGTTAGCGAGCCGCGGCCCGTCTCGTAGGCATCCGCGATGCCCTTCTTACCCATAATGATGCCGCCTGTAGGGAAGTCGGGGCCGGGAAGCGCGCCCATAAGCTCCTCGGTGGTGACGTCCGGGTTGTCCAGCATCATGCACGTCGCGTCGATAGTCTCGCCCAGGTTATGCGGCGGGATGTTTGTGGCCATGCCGACGGCGATGCCCTGTGATCCATTCACCAGCAGGTTCGGGAAGCGGGCAGGCAGCACGGAGGGCTCTTCGAGGCTCTCGTCGTAGTTGGGTGAGAAATCGACCGTTTCCTTGTCCAGGTCGCGCAGAAGTTCCATAGCCGACTTGTCCAGGCGCGACTCGGTATAGCGCATGGCGGCCGCGTGGTCGCCGTCGATGGAACCGAAGTTGCCGTGGCCGTCAACCAGCGGCACGCGCATGGAAAACGGCTGTGCGAGGCGCACCATGGCGTCATACACAGCGGTATCACCGTGCGGGTGGTACTTGCCGATAACATCGCCGACAGTACGGGCCGACTTCATGTGCGGGCGGTTAGGCGTGTAGCCCGACTCGTTCATGGCATATAGGATGCGGCGGTGGACCGGCTTCAGGCCGTCGCGCACGTCGGGTAGGGCGCGGGCGACGATAACGCTCATGGAATATTCCAGGAACGAGGTCTGCATCTCCTTACCCAGATACGCCGCTCTTACGATGGTTCCATTACCACCGTTGGCTCCCTCGATGATAGAGCCGTGCGGACTCGGCATGTCGTTGATGAGCGATTTTGCGAGCATCTGCTCGGACATTACCGAACCAGGCGCTGAGTAGGGCTTTTTGTCGTCGCTGCCGTCGGTGAGGTCGCCCTCCTGTTCCCTCTCCTCTGCCTCTTCGCGGTTGTCGTCGTCGGAATCGGCGGCGGGATCTAGTTCTTGTGTTTCGTCAGTCACGTCGTCTTCTCCTTAAATGTCCAAGAAGCGCACGTCACGTGCATGCTTCTGGATAAATTCCTTGCGAGGCTCCACCTGGTCGCCCATAAGATCGCTCACCACGCGCTCGGCTTCGGCAGCATCGTCGATGCTCACCTGTAAAAGCGTACGCGTCTCGGGCTCCATCGTGGTTTCCCATAGCTGGTCAGGATCCATCTCTCCGAGGCCCTTATAGCGCTGGACATCGAACTTGTCCGGATTGTCGTACTCAGCGAGGACGGTTCCAAGCGCCGACTCGTCGTAGATATAGCGCTCGATCTTAGGGGAGCGCGAGTTCTTCTTCTTCAAGCCGAAGATAGGCGGCTGCGCGATGTAGATATAGCCCCGGTTGATAAGCTCGGGCATATAGCGATAGAAGAACGTGAGCAGAAGGCAGCGGATGTGTGCGCCGTCCACATCGGCATCCGTCATAATAACGATACGGTGATAACGTGCCTGGTCGGCATCGAAATCGTCGCCGATATTCGTACCGATAGCCGTTATAAGCGAACTGATAGTCTCCGAAGACAGTGAACGATGAAGTCCTGCACGCTCAACGTTGAGTATCTTACCGCGCAACGGCAAGATGGCCTGCGTCTTACGGTCGCGCGCCTGCTTGGCCGAGCCGCCTGCGGAATCGCCCTCTACAATAAAAACTTCAGAGTTCGCGGGTTCTTTGCTGGAACAGTCGGCCAACTTGCCCGGCAAGGCGAACGAGTCCAGCACACCCTTGCGGCGCGTCATCTCGCGCGCCTTACGTGCAGCTTCGCGCGCTTTGAGGGCCTGCGTCGCCTTGTCGATGATGCGTTTGGCCGGCTTCGGGTTCTCTTCCAAATACTCGGCGAGGCCCTGGGTCACGGCATTTTGCACCAACGGGCGGATTTCGGTATTGCCCAGCTTAGTTTTCGTCTGGCCCTCGAACTGCGGATCATGCAGCTTCACCGACACGATGGCCGCACAGCCCTCACGCGTGTCGTCGCCGGAAAGGTTGGAATCCTTCTCCTTTAAAATACCCTTGGAACGTGCGTATTCGTTGATAGTACGCGTGACAGCCTGTTTAAAGCCGTCCAGGTGGGTGCCGCCTTCATGCGTGTTGATGTTGTTGGCGAAGGCCATGACAGAGTTCGTCGAGTACGACGTCGTCCATTGCATAGCCACTTCCACCGTGCCGTCGTCGTTCTCGGCTTCAAAGTAGATGGGCTTATTCAGCGTCTCCTTACCCTCGTTTAAATACTTCACGAAGTCGACGATGCCTCCCATGAACTGGAACGTCTCTATATGAGGCTCAGGAGCCTCGCCGGAAAGCACGCTGCCAGGGTTCGCACGCTCGTCGTGTAAGGTGATCTTTAGACCCTTGTTCAAGAAGGCCATCTCACGGAAGCGGTTTGCCAGCGTGCCGAAATCGTAGATGGTGGTCTCGGTAAAGATATCGGGATCGGGCCAGAACGTCACTGTGGTGCCGTTGCCGCGCGAGGTTTTACCAAGTTCGTGCAACTTTTCGGACGTGCGGCCGCGTTCAAAGACTATCTCATATTCGACGCCGTCTTTACGGACTTGCACCCGTACCTTCGCGGACAACGCGTTCACGACCGAAACGCCCACGCCGTGCAGACCGCCCGACACCTTATACCCTTCGCCGCCGAACTTTCCGCCGGCATGGAGGATGGTGAGAACGACTTCCACCGTAGGAATCTTCTCTTTAGGGTGCTTGTCCACCGGGATGCCGCGACCGTTGTCGTCGACGGTGATGGAGTTATCGGGGTGTATCCACACGTCGATGTTGTCGCAGAATCCTGCGAGCGCCTCATCGACAGCGTTGTCGACTACTTCATACACCAGATGGTGCAGACCGCGCGGACCCGTCGAACCGATATACATGCCCGGACGCTTGCGTACCGCCTCCAGGCCCTCGAGGACCTGGATGTCAGAACCGTCGTAATGGTCAGGTTTGTTTGCCACTGACATGCTCCTTTTACCGTGCGTTTTTGTAGTGAGGTTATCGTAAGGGCTTTGCAAGTCAAACGAGGCGTCGGAAGAGAGGCTACGCCTAACTGATATCACCCTGTATCGATAACTTTAGAATTGTATCATAAGCATCTTACGATACCAACATTTCAAACCTCTTTAAAAAGCAACCAGACGCCGTATAAGGGGCGATCTAGCTATTATGTATTCTTTTTGTCGATATAAGCAAAAATCATATCTAGGAGAGCCGTTTAACGACAGTAGAAGGGTAATCGCCACCTGAACCAACTTATTTGAAGAAAACTCGTTTACCCCGCCTGAGAAAGTTCCACAATACGTGCGCGGCTCAATAGCTCATCGTCGAAATAGGTAAGATTCGTAGTAGTGATAAACGTCTGAATATCTCCCTCAATAAACGATACTAAAGCATTGCGACGAGAGGCGTCCAACTCGCTCATCACATCGTCGAGTAACAGCACCGGTTTTTGGTGCAGTATTCCTTGGATCAAAGAAGCCTCGGCCAACTTGAAGGCTAGGACTAAGGAACGCTGCTGACCTTGGCTCCCATACATCCCCGCATTACGCGCGCCGATAAAAAACTCGATATGGTCGGCATGGGGCCCCACTACGGCATGTTTACGGGCGCGCTCTTCCGCCTCTCGATGTCTTAAAGCACGTTCAAGACATATCCGAGCCGTAGCGCGGTCGAACGAAAACGACTGTGCTACGTTTGCATCGTGAACTTCCCATGACGGAATGTAGCATAAATCCATTTCTTCACGACCACCGACGATTGCGTCGTAGTAGGACTTCACGACAGGAGTGAGCTTCTCGAACAACGCCGCACGATAGCAAGCGAGCTGTGCGCCGCACGTAACGAGCATCTCATCGATGCTTGCAACCAAATCGGACGAAGCCGCTTCTTTCAACAGGCGGTTCTTATAACGCACCACTTTCTCGTAATCCCTCTTTATCACATAATGATTTGAGGAAAGCTGGGAGCCTAACCCGTCGATAGCAGCACGTCGAGAGGCGGACGTGCCTTTTACCAATTCCAAATCGTCGGGAGTGAACGTGACCGAGGGCATGATCCCCTTGAGATCTGCCGTGCGCTTTCCTTTACCATTCAAAAGATATTGCTTCTTCCCTTCACTCAGCCGTAAGGAGAGAGCGAGGTTGCGTGACCCGTCCGATAAGTCGGCGTCTAAGCGTGCAAAGTCAGAATCTTGGCGAACCATCTGTTCGAAGAGGGGGCGGCGAAACGATTGTAATGCCGTCAGGAGTTGCACGCCCTCGATGATATTCGTCTTACCCACTGCATTCGGACCGACGAGTATCGTTAGGGCACCCAGATCAGACAGCTCGAACGAATCGTAGCTGCGAAAATTCTTGAAAGCTATGCGGTGTATGCTTAAATCCATAAGGGCATTTCTATAGCGACAAGCGGCGCGTCGCTTAGGAAATACGCACCGGCATGACCAGGTATAGGAAGTTCTCCGGCTCAGGAGCCTTAAAAATACCCGGCTTGAGAGACGACTGTACCTCCAAGAACACCTCTTCGGTGCCCACGGCGGAAAGCCCATCCAACAAATAGGCGTAATTGAAGGCGATCTCCACATCCTCTCCCTCGCCTTGGCAAGAGATCGTCTCTTGGGTCGATCCTATATCCTGTGCGATAGTCGACAATTGGGTTGTTTGGGAAGCAATATTGATATCGAACTTGATCGGCGACGACGATTGTCCAAGCAACGAGGCCCGCTTCACGGCTCCTATCAAATGCTCAACCGGCATGCTCACCCGTGTAGCATGGGAATCGGGAAGCAACTGGCGGTAGTTCGGAAAATTGCCCTCGAGGCGACGGTTCACGAATTTCGTATCCTGATAGGTGACCACGATCTGGTTCTCGGCCAGCGCGATCGACACCGGATCGTCGGTCTTAGGCAGTGCTGCAATATCCTGGAGAAACGAGCCGGCTATAACCGCTTGGAAGCCTTCAGCCGTTGTTTCCGGCACCTCAGCTTCGGTGATAGCTAGGCGATACGAGTCGGTAGCAACCATTTTTAGATGATGTTCTTCCAGGGTGATCAGCACACCCGTGAGAATAGCACGGCTTTCATCCTTAGACACGACGCGAGCGACACGCCGCACCATCGACGTGAAACGATTGAAAGGGATGTTAATCTTCTGTGTTGTATCGACATGAGGAAATCCAGGGAAGTCTTCTGGGTTGAGAGCCTTAATCGAAAATGAGGCTGTATCGCAGGTTATGATCGCCCCTTCTTCATCAGCGACGACATGTACTGCTGCATCGGAAAGGTTCTTCACAATGTCAGCGAAGAGTTTGCCAGGAACAACAGCACGTCCTTCTTCCTCGACAAGTGCCGCTACCGTGTATTGCACGGACAGTTCGAGGTCGGTTGTCTGAAGGGTTAACTCATCTCCCCGTACCTCAAGGTAGATACCTGAGAGGATAGGAAGAGTCGAGCGCGAAGCGACGCCCTTGAGTACTACGCTTAAAGCATTCTGTAACTCCGATTGGTTGATACTGAATTTCAAGGCGCTCCCTTTCTCTTATAAAAGTGCCCGCTTTTGCGACGCACGTCGTGTTTTGCTTTTGACCTTCGATTCTCTTAATTATAGTAAGGTTTTAATAATAGTAATAATAAGGGCTGTGGATTTGTGGATAAACTGCGTCTTGCCATGTCAAAGGTATTTTTTGTCGCTTAACTTCTCGTGTAGGACGTGTTCCCTCCCTCAACACTCATTATTGCTATTATTATCTTTCCCCTACTTAAACCGGTTTATCTTCAAGTTGCGAGTCATCTTTCAGTCAGTTTTCCTCCGAACGAGCGTTCGCATCCCTTGGTTCGAGGAAAGCCGGCTTATTCCTCCTTCTTGCTGCCCTGCCGACTCTGCTTATATTCCGGCGATCTTTCGAGGTGCCAAAATGTTTCACGTGAAACATTTTGTTGGGAAAGCAAAGCAACCAATATGCGTGCTGACGAGCGTGCTATTCTTGTTGCGTGGTAAGTGTTTCACGTGAAACACTCTCTTAGCTGCGAGAATTCTGCCTATATCTCTCGGATCATCTGCTTTAGGGTTTCCAACTCCTCGCGCAGCTCGCGGCTTTCCTTCATCTTTTCTTCCACATTCGTGACTGAGTACATGACCGTCGAGTGGTCGCGGTTAAATTTCTTGCCGATATCGTTGAACGGTAGGTCCAGCAACTGACGCGACAGGTAAATGGCGATCTGGCGCGCGTAGATAATATTGCGCGTACGTTTCTTCCCTATCAGATCTGCATGGCTTACTTTATAAAACGCCTCTACTTCCTTCTGTATATCAGCGATGGTCAGCCTCTTCGAGGGACCGCCTGAGAAGTGGTTTTCCAGAAGGTTTCTTACGTCGTCTAAGGTTAAGTCGGGTTGGTTAAAAAACGTCATTTGGTAGATAACCTTGGTGACGGCGCTCTTTAGCTCCCTAATGTTCGAGCTGGAGCTCTCGGCGATGTACATCTGAATGTCGTCTGGGATTGCAAACTCGTACTTTCCTTCGTTATCGCGGTACTCGTCCACAAAGCTTTTGACGATACCCAGCTTCGTCTCGATCTCGGGCGGTTGGATATCGAATGTACCTCCTGAGTTGAACCTGCTCTTATAGCGTTCATCGATATCGATATTCTTCGGCGCGCGGTCAGCTGAAAGAACGACCTGGCGGCCTTGGCTGGTCAACTTATTGAATATTTGGAAAACGATGTCCAAGGTCTGCTTTTTTCCTTGCAGGTACTGAACATCGTCTATAAGAAGAACGTCGGCTTCTTCGTAGCGTGTCTTGAAGTTCTTGTAGCTCGATTTTTCCTTATCGTGTGCAGCGCTCGCTTCCATGTAGTCGGAAAGCAGTTCGGCGGAATCTACGTAGATAGTCGACAGCCGCGGCATAGTCTCGTGCACATAATTTTGTATGGCACGCAGCAAATGCGTCTTTCCAAGACCTGACTTTCCATAGATGAACAGCGGGTTTAAATGTGCTTTACCCGGCATTTCCGCTACCGCCACGGCCATCGAATAGGCCATGCGGTTCGAATCACCAATAACGAAGTTTTCGAAGGTGAGCGTCGAGGTGGGTCCATCAGAACCGTCAATCGTCCCCGCTTCTTCAGTAAACCGTTCGAACGGATTCTCCTGTCTCAAAGGAAAGTCCTCGTTGCGGGTGTCAATCTCGTTTCCTTCTGCGGTCTCTCTCTGCGGTTGGAAGATGAGGTCTTTGTTTCGGGTATCTCCCGGTGTTTGAAATGGCGCTGTATTTTCCTGGTCGTTTCGGGATATATCCCGTTCTCGCGCCATGGTCGACGCTTGTACCGCGGTCGTTCCTTGGTTGGTTGTGACCCCCGACGGCGTCGCGGAGTTCTCTGCAGCGATATCCACCTCGATCACAACCGTAAATGCAACCCGATAGATATCCATGAGCGCTTGTTTAATAAAGTCGACGTAATGCCGCTCGATCCATGTCTTAATGAAGTCGTTATCAGCGGTGAGCATAAGGAAATCCTCGCTCATCGCTTGAGGTTGTAGACGTGAGAAGAACGCATTGATCTGCGACGGATCGATATTATTGTAGCTTTTCACCTGGTCGCACAGTGCACACCAAACTTGTTCGAGTTTTTCGCTGTCCATGGCAATCTCCTTATGAGGAGGTTCTCCTTAATGATAATGGTTCGTCGACGGGCTTTTCGTGTGCTGTGTTTTTTGCGCCCACGAGCGCCGCTACCCGCCGCCTATTCACTGTAGTATATAGAAGGTGTTCCTTAGTGGCGATTATAGCGAATTTACCACGTGGAAGCCGAGATCGGTAAGGATCCTCTTTTGTCCGACGGTTTTCTCGATAAGACCCGCCTCTTCGAGTTTCGAGAGCGTAACGTAGGTGCTCGATTGAGGCACGCCAGTGAGGCGTGCCAAATCGGTAACTCCCAGCGCACCTTCATTGAGAAAGATAGGGAGAAAATCACGTTCGCGCTGAGTAAGCGGCGGTACGAGCGCAGCTGCACGTGCAGCTGTGGGGTTGCCGCCGCCCTTCGTTTGTGCGCCATATGTTCTGTAGGGGTGACTATTAAATCTTTCGTTGCCTGGTTGACTACTCTCGTCTTTGAGGCTGATGGTAACGACCGAGCCTGTACCGAGGTTGTCTTCGATAGAGATGGTTCCATGCGAGAATTCAAGGTATTCTTTGACAATAGGCAACCCTGAACCGACACCTCTGATGAAGTGTTTCATGGGCTCGACCGCCGAGGTGAAACCCGGTAATTGAGCTTTGTCTTTTTGTACGATTCCCGGTCCTTGATCGGCAAACCGAATTGTGTTCCCGTCATCGAGAATAGATACGATGATTTCTGCGAACCGAGCGTGGATAAAGTTTTCAGAAACTTCCCTGATGGCGGTATAAGGCACCGCCCCTCCGGCCATTTTTGCTTGCTCGTAGATTTTCGATGCCAAACTTTCGATGAAGTCCGTTGTCGGCGCCGGTTGAATCTCCGTGACCCTTGGGGCGCTGCGGAGATCGTCGTATAGCGCGATGCGGGCAATAGTGCGCACATAAGTATAGTCGAACGAATTCGACCCTTCATCTGCTGGTTCATCAGTTTGCTTTGAATTTTCAATCTGGTTGTTCAATGGTATTCCGTTTTTCAGATTCGATATTCAGCATTTTTCAAAGATATTCAACGGTATTGTACCGTTTTTTTGACATTGAATCTATTCACCTGCGGAATTCATTTATTCATTCCGGATACTTTCATATATGAATGAAAGTAAAACAGCATTCAACGTGGCCTTTTCAAAGTTTTCAACATTTTATTCAGATAAAGTGGAAAACCTTGAACAAGGCGGAATACAAGACAGTGGAAATCCTGAAAACACTCCTTAATTGTTGAAATTTTCATTGACTTTCATGTTCTCGAGGTTTTCCCAGATGGTATGTTTTTAAGTAAAGCTAAGGTAACGGAACGTCATCAAGTAGCTACCGAAACAAAAATCTGCAAATTTTTTATTACATAGGTGTTTTGTAAATTACCTGTTCAAACGCTATGTTTATAACTCGTGGAGAATGAAATGGCTGATAGAAGCTCGGTTGGTTTATTAGTAAAGGGATCTTGACAAAATGGTCTTGTTTGAGATTTCCACACTGTCTTTCGAGTGAAACGTGAGTTTTCCCCATTTTCCACAATTTCATAAATCGTCTTATTGGATTCCCTAGAGCTTTTATTGGGCATATTCTCTTTTCCACGGTATAGTGGGGAAAAATTTAGTTGCTCCATAGAGGGTTTATACCTTTCGCAGGACGCTTAAAAATGACTTAAAAATGGTGATGTTCTTGAGACTATCGCTCTAAGCCAAGGAAAATGCTTGACGACAAGGTGGCATGGTATATACTTTGGAGGTTGCTCTTGAAAGTATTGAAAGGGAATAACCATGAAGCGCACCTACCAACCAAACACGCGCAAGCGCGCCAAGTGCCACGGCTTTCGTGCCCGTATGTCGACGAAGGGCGGCCGTGCCGTTCTGGCCTCTCGTCGCGCCAAGGGACGCAAGCGCCTCTGCGTGTAAACGGGGTTCCTAGGTTGGAGACTATAAAATCCAACACTGAGATTTCCTCCCTGTTTACCCACGGCAAGCGTTTGCATACGCCTTATCTTACGTTTATTGTGGTACGTAACGAAAAGCAGCACGACCAACCAGGTCGTGCTGCTTTTGTTGCTGGGAAGAAGCTAGGGAACGCCGTTTGGCGCAACGCCGCTAAACGGCGTATGCGGGCATTATGCCTCGAACTCGACGGTCCTTGGCAAGGGTGCGATGTGATTTTCCTCGCAAAGTCGAACATCGTGCGTGTGTCTTATAGTAAAGTGCTAGCAGCATGTGACGATACGTTGAAGCGAGCTGGGGTGCGATGAGGTTCACGCGATGGGGACGATCACGAAGCATATAAAACGCCTGCCTTGTACTATTGTGGTGTTTTTGATCACTTTCTACCGCGCGGCTATTTCTCCTCTTTTTCCCTCGTGCTGCCGTTTCATACCGACTTGTTCTGAGTATGGGATCATCGCATTTAAGCGTTATGGGTTTTGGAAAGGCCTGAAGTTAACCGCGAAACGGATTTTAAAGTGTCGCCCAGGAGGTCCTCATGGTTATGATCCTGTTCCTTAAACAGGGTGCTTTGGGCTTCTTTGGTATATAGGAAGGAAAACGCTTTATGTGGGACGCATTTAAAGACCTGATATTTAATATCATCCAGTTCTTCTACAATTTCTGTGGGGACTGGGGCCTTGCCATCATCATTGTTACCGTTATTTTCCGCCTGCTTATCTCGCCGCTTATGCATAAGCAGACGAAATCGTCGTTCCAGATGCAAAAGGTCCAACCTCTTATGAAAGAGATTCAGACCAAGTATGCGAACGATCCTCAGCGGCAGCAGGAAGAGATGCAGAAGCTTTATGCTGAAGCGAAGTTCAACCCGCTTGCTGGTTGTCTACCAATGCTTCTTCAGATGCCTATATTTATGGCGTTGTTCCAGGTACTTTCTGAGATGGGGTCTCGTACTCAAGGTTCTACCTATGAGTTTTTCCAGTTGGTTCCCAACTTGGTTATAAGGCCTTCCGAGGCGCTTGCTCAGGGTTTTGGAACATTTGTTCCCTATTTGATTCTTATGGTTGTCTTTGCAGGCGCTACCTTCTTACCGATGGTTTTGATGCAGATGGGAAACAAAGACAACCCGCAACGCAAGCAGACGATGATTATGGCTGCCGTCATGAGCGTTTTTATGCTGTGGGTCAGCTGGGGTTCTCCCGCGGGCGTGCTTCTGTTCTGGGGTGCCTCCTCGCTTATTGGTATCGGTCAGCAGCAGATATCTATGCGTGTCATGAAAAAGCGCGATGCTGAAGCGGCTGAGACTGTTGAAGTTAAGCCTATCGAGGTGGATGTGACACGTAAGGCCAAGAAGAAGCGGCCTACGAAGAAAAGCTAAACGAGCCTTTTGAATTGTTTCACGTGAAACAATGAAGCTGCTTTTTGGTTTGCTTCATTGGAGCATATATCAAAGGAGTCTGTCATGATTGATGAAGCTATCGAAGAGCAGCAGAATGTTGAGAGCGCTTCCGAGGAACCTTTAGAGCTTAATGATGAAGAACTCGATCGCATTGCTGATACTGCGATTGCCGCGTTGCAGGATATTTTGAAGTACTTCAGTGTAGGCGAAGTTACTATTGACGAGTACGAAGGTGATGAAGGTGAGTTGATACTTGACATCACCGGTGGCGATCTGGCAGTTCTTATTGGCCGTCATGGTAAAACGCTCGATGCGCTGCAATTTCTCGTTTCAGCTATAACCGTCCGCACCATCGGATTCCGCTACCCTGTAGTTGTTGATATTGAGGGGTATAAGAGTCGTCAGCGTCAAAAGCTTGAATCTATTGCCCGCTCTTCCGCTAGTCGGGCTGCAAGTCAAAACCGTAGTGTCAAGCTTCGCCCAATGACACCCTACGAGCGTCGTATTGTCCATATTACGCTTAGGGATGATAATCGTGTTGAAACTGCTTCAGAAGGTGAAGGCAGTGCTCGTCATGTGGTAATTCTTCCTTTGTAGTTATTTTTAATGGTTAACTAAATCCACAAGCTTTACCTGTGGTGTGATATTGGATTTTTAAAAAAACTCCTTTCTTTTGAAAGGAGTTTTTTGTATGGGAATGTTTCACGTGAAACATTCCCATTAATTGAAATATATCCTTGCACCTTTTTGTGTAGTTTACCCTCTCTCGAAACCGCTTCATGGTCGCTCGTTTAGCGCCCTGTGAGAAACCCACAGGCTCTGCCTGTGGTGCGGCAGATGGTTACA
>NZ_JAVWUP010000063.1:0-1786 GCF_036667095.1 Gordonibacter sp.
CTTACTACAAGGCCCCTCAAGTGCGAATTCCCTAAAAGCTCTGTACGCCTTTTCTTCATCTCGATAGACTATAATGGACGACATCTTATAAACTGCGAAGGGAGCGTTATGGCTACACCCGAACCGTCTATCGACCAGTGGCTCAAAGAGGCTAAACAAGACCCACAGGCACCCCAGTGCGGCATGTATCTTGCCCATAATGGCATTGTTCGCATAACACCAAAACAGCAGGTACGCGAAGGCATTGAGGGCTTAGGGGACGTTGCGCAGGTAGAGTTTTCCTACGATGCTGCAGGCGTTGCAGCAGCTGAAAAAGAAGCACTCACCTGGCCGGGTGTGTACTACGTACGCACGTGGCTTAACGAGGGAGTGCTGGGCGTGGGCGATTCTATCATGTACGTGCTCATTGGCGCAGACATCCGTCCAAACTGCATCGACGCTCTTCAAAAGCTTGTTGGAAAGATTAAAACTGAACTTGTGGTAGAAAAGGAAATTTACGCGTAATTTCTTACGCACCAACAAGGGAGACGGACTATGGGAGAAAAGATCGTACACGGCTTTCCGTTGCGCGAAGAAGCGCTTGCAGACTTCTTCGCAGCATGGCAACCCCCAGCAGCCTCAATGGCCACAGAGCTGGTGAGTCTTGATGACGCTGTCGGTCGCATAACGGCACGCAACCTAACCTCCATAAACACGCTGCCCGTCGTGCGCGCATCGGCCTGCGATGGCATTGCCGTAAAGTCAACTGCCTTTACGAATGGCCTGCCCAACACAAGTGTTTGGCAACTTGGCCGGGACTACGTACGTGCCGATACCGGCGACGACTTTTCGGACGACTACGATGCGGTAATCATGATAGAAAAAGCAGTCATCCAGCCAAACGGTTCTGTGGTACTAGACAACGACGTGCACGTAGAATCTGGCACCAACGTGCGTGCGGCAGGCAGCACCATCCAAGCCGGAGCCACGCTGATGGAGGCCGGGCTTTCTATCCGCCCAACCGATCTGGCAACGCTTGCCATGGGTGGCGTCACCCTCGTTCCCGTGCGCCGCAAGCCGCGCATCGCTTTTATCCCCACCGGCAGCGAGCTGGTACCTGCAGGCATCGCGCCTCGACGGGGGCAGAACGTAGACACAAACAGCCTGATGGTAAAGCATATGCTGCTGGAATACGGAGCCGATCCTGTAATCTTCCCCATCGTTCATGACGACCCCTCCGCACTTGAAACGGCGTTTGTCGAAGCGCTTGCCGTGGCTGATGCCGTCATCATCAATGGCGGTTCAGCGGTGGGCGAAGAAGATTTCAACGTGCGTATGATCGAGGCGCGTGGTCGCGTGATACACCACTACATCGCTGCCGTGCCGGGACGTCCGCTTATGATGGCAGTGGCCGAAGGCAAACCCGTTATCGATTTGCCAGGACCTACCCTAGCTGCTTATTTTGGTACACAATGGTGCCTACAGGCCATCACCGCTCGCTTCTTGGGTATTCCCCTGCAAAAAATTCCCACCGTGCAGGCCCGTGCCGCCGCCAGCGTGTCCGGACCCCCACAAATGGCGAACATCGCCCGCGTACATTTGACCCGCGACGAGGAAAGCCCCACCAGCTATACGGCACACTTCCTGAATTTCAAGGCGGGCGATATGGCTGCCTGCATGGCAAGCAATGCCCAGCGCGTCTCTCCTTTTGGCGAGGGTGGATTTGAGGCAGGCACCCTGGTGGAAGTTGATTTATTACGTGGGGAGGAGTACCTGTAAACACCCTTGAGCAAACACCTGAAAATTG
>NZ_JAVWUP010000063.1:1886-14275 GCF_036667095.1 Gordonibacter sp.
CGTTTACAAAAAGAACCCCTACCGGGGTCCTTTTTGTAAACTCGTGCAAAACCGTCTATGGGTATTCTTCCCGTCGGCGTATTCGAGCGGAAGGTCCCGCCAAGGAGAACCTGTTCTCAGCATCTAGAAGACGGCGTTGGAGCACCTTATTCCGCGTGGCGCAGCGCGTTCTCCAGTCTCTGGCCGACCACCTTCGTCACACCGTCGGCCTGCATGGACACGCCGAACAACACGTCGGCCATCTCCATGGTGCGCCGCTGATGCGTGATCATGATGAGCTGCGTCGAATCGCGCAGCGACTCCAGGTACATCGTCA
Organism: Gordonibacter sp.; assembly: GCF_036667095.1. Lineage (NCBI taxonomy): Bacteria > Bacillati > Actinomycetota > Coriobacteriia > Eggerthellales > Eggerthellaceae > Gordonibacter > Gordonibacter sp. The sequence goes on from NZ_JAVWUP010000063.1 coordinate 2,203, forward strand.
GGCGACGCAAGTTCGAGTCGTCGAGCGCGGCCTCCACCTCGTCGAGAATGTAGAACGGCGTCGTGCGGATGCGGTACACCGCGAACAGCAGCGCCAGTGCCGTGAGCGACTTCTCGCCACCGGACATGAGCATCATCTTCGTGATGCGCTTGCCCCTCGGCTGCGCCGTCACCTCCACACCCGTTGTCTCTAGGTCGTCGGGATCCACCAGCGTGAGCTCGGCCGAGCCACCGGGGAACAGCACGGCGAATATCTCGCTAAAGTTCCTGCTCACCGCCTCGTAGGTGCGGATGAAGTCGTCCTTCATGCGCGCATCGATGACGCGGACTATCTTCATGAGCGAGCGGCGCGCGCTGTCGAGATCGGCCAGTTGGGCAGCCAGGTAGTCGTAGCGTCCACGCAAGCGCTCATACTCGTCGGCGGCATCGGGGTTGATGGTGCCCATGTTGGCAATGCGACGGCGCAGCTTGAATGCCTGGTCTTCGGTAGTACCGCGATCTTCTAGCGAGGGAAGCCCGAGTGCGTGGTCAAGGGGAGTCTTGCAATCGTGCACAATGGCGTTCACCGCCGCATCCACCTGCAACTCCAGACGGCCCTTGTCGACACGCGCTTGCCCCATGCGAGCGTTAGCCTCGTCGAAGGCATCGTGTGCAGCACGAGAGGCCGCACGGGCCTCATTGGCGGCATGATGCATGCCGCTCGTGGCGTCTTGAGCAGCGCTGGCAGCTTCTTCTAGGTTGCGCGTACGACATCGTGCACTGTCGGACAGCTCATCGAGTAACGCAAGCAGGGGCTCGATACGTTCCTGAGCCACCACCTTGCGCACGAGGTTCTCGCCTGCGTCGGCATCGGCCGCGTCGATCTGCTCGATCTCGCGGACACGTGCATCGGCCACGCGCGACGTATAGGTTTCGCGTTCGACCAGTGTAGCCGCTTTGAGTTTCGCCTCGTTCAAAGCGTCGTTCAGGCGTCCAGCCTCTTTGCGGAGGGGCACAACAGCATCCTGCTTGGCCGCAAGCGCTTCACGCGACTTCTCCCTTGCCCCCTCGAGCGCCGTAACGCGCGCCGCCAGTTCCTCAACATTTGGGCGAGCATCGGATACCGTACGCTCAGCCTCGGCACGCTGGCGCTCAACATCCTCAAGTTCGCGGCGCACGGCGGCAAGCTTATTTTCGGCTTGCTCCACATCGGCCGCTGCAGCCTGTGCACCTCCGCGCAGCTCGGCTAGGTCCTGCGACAGCTTCAAGCTCTCCGTCTGGGCGCTGCGATAGAAATCTTCCGCTTGGGCAGATGCCGCCTGAGCCGCCGCGCGGGTCTGCGTCGCCTCAGACAGAAGGGTACGCAGCTCTTCCAGACGGCGGTGGCGCGCTAGCACGCCTTCCCCCTCGTTGTCGGGAGCGCCCGGAACCCACACCTTGCCGCTTGGCCACACCACGCAACCGCTGGTCGTGGCAAAGCGCAGGCCCTTTGTATCCCGCTCATGCGCCGCAAAAGCATCGCTTAGGCTCTCGCACACAATCACATCGCCCAGCAGCGCCTCCACCGCGCGAGCCGCCTCTGCCGGATACGACAACTCGTCGATCAGCCTATGAGTAGCAGCTTGCGCAAGCGCCGGGCGCGTCGCAGCGTCGACACGCAACACGAGCGAAACGTCACCCGCCTCGCCGCGCTCGACCAGCGCCTCCACCACCGCATGTGCGCTGCGCGCATCGTCTACCAACAAGGCAGACAAATCACTCCCCAGCAAACGCTCAACGAGCGCTTCGAGCCCCTCAGGCGCAGACACCGCATGCGACAGCGGCGCTAAGCCAGCGGTAAGACTCCCTTCCTGCTCCAGCAACCACGCCAAAGCCGGCCCAGCCGCCTGGCTGGCACGCTCAACCTCCTCGATACCCTTGATCTGGGAGGCCAACAGGCGCTCGGCATCCTGCGCTTCGTCAAGTGCTACACGAGCGGCCTCGCGAGCAGAAAACGACGCTCCTACGCGCTCGCGAGCAACGCGCTCGCGCTCCTCCAGCGCAGCCAGCGCATCCGTGCGCTCGCGCACGATCGCGGCGCGCTCGGCATGGTCGGTTTGCGCGCGCTCAAGCTGTATCGCCAGCTCCTTGCTGTGCCCGTCGATGAGTTTGGCATGCGCCAATCCGTTGGCCAGCGCCTCCTGCGTGGCAGCTTGCTCGCGCTTCGCCTCGTCGCGCTCGCGCTCCTGGCTACGCCGCAAAGCCGTAAGCTCTTCCACCTCGCGCTCAAGCGTACGGCGTTTCTCGGCAGCTTGCGCACGCTCCTGCGTAAGGCGCGCCACTGCCTCGTCGGCCCGTGCGCGCTCGGCATGTACCTCGGCGAGCTGGGACGCAGCCGATACGCGATCGGAGTCGGCCTGAGCGCGCTTTTCCTTGTTCGCCTCGAGGGTAATGCGCAGATCGGCCTCATAATCCTGGGCAGCACGGCGCTTCTCTCGCAACAGCAGCGTTGCGCTCTCAATGCGCTCAACAGCCGACGACGCACGCCGATGGTGCTTCGCCAGCTCACCTGCATCGGTGCCGTCGCGGCGGATGCGCTCCTGCAGCTCCTCTGCACGCTTCTCGACCTGCGTGATTGCGGTGCGCTTCTGCTCCAGCTCCTCGTCCAGCGCCTTCTCGCGCGCTACCGCCTCGTCCCAGGCACGCTGCAACACCCGCAAATCATCCACGGCAAGGGCCAGCGTCAGATCGGCCAGCTCGGTGGCAAGCCCTTGGTAGGCTAGCGCGCGCTTCGCCTTGCGCTCCAACGGCCCCAGCTGCCGCTCCACCTCGGCGACCACGTCTTTCACCCGCGTGAGGTGCTGGTCCATATGCTCGAGCTTCCGCTCGCTTTTGGCCTTGCGCTGCTTGTGCTTCAGCACACCGGCGGCTTCCTCGATAAGCGAGCGACGGTCCTCGGGCTTCGATTGCAAGATGGAATCCAGGCTGCCCTGGGAGATGATCGAATGGGTGCCGGTGCCAAGCCCGGTGTCGTGCAGGATCTCCAGCACGTCCATGCGCCGGGCTACCGTGCCGTTGATCAAGTACTCGCTCTCGCCAGATCGGTACATGCGGCGCGTGAGGGACACTTCCGAAAAATCGATCGGCAACGTGCCGTCTGAGTTGTCCAACACGAGGTCGACCTCTGCCAGACCCGTGCCCTTGCGCGCCGACGATCCGGCAAAGATGACGTCTTCCATAGCCTGGCCGCGCAGGTTCTTGGCATTGCGCTCGCCTAGCACCCACAGCACCGCATCCGAGATGTTCGATTTTCCCGAGCCGTTCGGCCCGACGACCGCCGTGATACCCGGTTCGAGCGAGAGCACACTGCGGTCGGCGAACGATTTGAACCCTTTGAGAACCAGCGACTTCAGATACACAGACTACCCCTGCTTGCGCTGCTTGGCCTGGGCGCGCTCGGTCTTCTTGCGCGCGCGCTCCTCGGCCCGCGCGGCCACCTTCTCAGCCTTGGCCAGCTTGGAGGCCGCCGCTTTCTCGGCACGCTCCTCCTCGGAGGCGCCCAGACCCAAAAACTCGCCCAAGCGGGCAAGCGTGCTCTTGGCAGCCTGGCTCTCGGCTTCTTTCTTCGTACGCCCGGTACCGCGTGCCATGCCCTGGGTGCCGGCGAACACCTGCGCCACAAACGTACGGTCATGCGGCGGACCCTGCATCTCCACCAGCTTGTAGGTGGGCGTGATGCCGTCTTCCTGCAGCTTCTCCTGCAAGGCGCTCTTCGGGTTCTCCGGCTCGCTCGCCATGTCCATCGACATGCGCGGCACCAGCGTTTCCTCCACGAACGCACGCGCCGCATCGATGCCGCCGTCCAAGAACAACGCGGCCACAACGGCTTCGTACACGTTCTCAAGCGCCGAATGCAAGCCGCGCTTGCCCGTACCGGTCTCGGACGAGCCGAATACGATGATGTCGGCAAACCCCAGGCGTGCCGCCACCTCCGACAGGCTCGCACCCGACACAAGCGCAACCTTGATGCGCGTCAGGCCGCCTTCGTCTAGGTCATGGTAGCGATGGAAGGCGATAGCCGCCACGATGGCACCCAGGATGCTGTCACCCAGGAACTCCAAACGCTCGTAGGAGTATTTGACAGCCTTGCCCTCGGTTGCCGAGGGGTGGGTGATGGCCGAGAGCAGAAGTTGCTCGCTATCGAAACGGTAGTCGAGTATCTCTTGCGCGCGGGCCAGTTTGTATTGTTGCTCTTCGGTCAGGGTCATGTGCGATTCAGCTCTCATGGTCGGTACGTGCGTTTCGCGTCTCCTGCAGCACTCGTGCGACGTTTGGCCGAAGTAAGGCGAAGCGTCGGACGAGCGCGCAGAAAGCCCCAAACGCCTTTGCGCCGGGGCTTTCCCGCTTTAGTCCATTGTAGCCGAGGAAGCGCTTGCCGAGCCCGAGGATGCGCCTGTCGCAACCGTTTGCGCGATTATTTCAGAAACACCCGCCCGCACGATGCCGGCCGTGGTCAGCACGCCGTTTTTCACGGCCAGGGCGCCCGACGAGCCGTGTCCCACCACACACGCGCCCTTCACGCCCAAAAGCGGTGCACCGCCGTACGTATCGGGGCTTACCTGTTTCATAAGCCGACCGAGCCCGCCTTTCAAGGCAAGGGCGCCCAGCTTCGTTGCAAGCGACTTCATCATAATGCCCTTGAGCGCCTTGAACAGCGTCTTGGACGTACCCTCGATGGTCTTCAGGCACACGTTGCCCGTGAAGCCGTCCGTGACGATGACGTCGAAGTTCGCAGCCAGGATATCGCCGCCCTCGGCGTTGCCGGCGAAGTTCGGCAGCTGCTCGCGCAGAAGAGCGTGGGCTTCCTGGGCGAACTGTGAGCCCTTCGTGTCCTCCGCGCCGATGTTCAGAAGCGCCGCACGCGGGTTCGGTATCCCGACGATCTTCTCGGCATAGACGGTGGCCATCTGGCCGAACTGCACCAGGTAGGCGGGCTTACAATCGGCATTGGCGCCGATGTCGCACAAAACGACGGGGCGCACCGGCGACGGAATGACCGTAGCCATAGCCGGACGGGCAACGCCCTTGATGCGACCCATGACCAACGTACCGGCAGCCAGGCACGCACCGGTAGAACCTGCCGAGAAGAAGCCTTGTGCGGCACCTTCCTTCACCAAGCGGCAGCCTACGACGATAGACGAGTCCTTTTTAGTGCGCACCGCGTTGGCCGGATGTTCGCCCATGTCGATAACCTGCGTGGTAGCCTGCGCTTCGCACCGCTCGTGCGCTGCGGCAAACGGGCCGACGACCTCGGCTGGGCCGCACAGGATGACGGACAGGCCCGCATCGGCGGCAAGCGCGTCTGCCACACCCTCCAGCACCACGCCGGGAGCATGGTCCCCGCCTATCGCATCTACGGTGATGGTGACCTCATCTGACATTTACGTCTCCTTTTGTCGGCGGCCTCGTTCTTCTTAACCAGAAAAAGCCTCCCGGCAACCCAGCAAACGCTGGTATGCAGGGAGGCTTGTCAATGCAAGTCTCAGCGCAAGCGCTGCGAGACGGGTTAGTCCGTCTCGATGACTTCGCGGTTCTTATAGAAGCCGCAGTTACCGCACACGCGATGCGGAAGCTTCACTTCGCCGCACTGCGGGCACACGGAACGCGCGGGCGCTGCAATCTTATCGTTGGCGCTGCGACGGTTGTGGGTGCGGATGCGGCCCATTTTGCGCTTAGGTACTGCCATGATCTATGCTCCTTCTTCAGCCGGACGAGCCGGTCGTCCGTACTCGCTTAAGTAAACACGCGAAGTGGTATATTATCAAAGCGAAGCCCACCTCGCAAGGGTCCATCGGTCACAATTTCCCAAACGGCACTGAGGTTTCACAGGTTTCACCGTTCAAAACACCATAACCCCGAAAACTTGCGAGCAATAACCAGCACTACGCCGCTTAAAACCATGAGTGCGAGAACCGCAAAAGACATCACACCCAAGGAGTCACCTGTCGAAACAAGCTTCTTCTCTAGAGGTTTGGGGTCGGGGCCAGGAGCTGGGCTCACTGCGTCCACAATGCTGAACGAAGCAATGGAACGGATCACCCTCGGTAAACCGAAAGGTGAAGGGGTTGCAGGTATTGACGACAGACGCAAATACTCCCAACCGGTATCGGGAGGGAGTATTCAGGGTCATTCGAGGTACCTTTTATGCTTGCGTAGGTTCTTTCGCTGCTTCTTGTCCGGCGATACGCCCGAACACGACGCAATCGGTGATCGCGCAGCTACCCAAACGAACAGCGCCATGGGTTCCACCAGCGATTTCACCTGCTGCATACAAGCCAGCAATAGGCTCGTAATCCTGGTTGATAACCTGCGCTTGCAAGTTGGTCACCAACCCGCCCATGGTATGGTGAACCTTCGGCCAGAGCTTGGCCACATAAAACGGAGGGGTCTGGGTTGGCGTAGCGCCCTCCATGATGAGAGCACCGAAATCATCGTCGACTTTTTTCTCAATGAAGCTGTTCCAACGCGCGACTTCAGCCAAAAAAACGTCTTGGGGAATAGCAAATTCTTTCGCAATATCTTCGAGCGTATCAAACTTCAAAATAACGCCCGCCTCTTGCCCTCCTTCCATGATGCGGGGAAGCACCTGCTTTTCGCAAGCCACCGAATCCCCTAAAACCAGGGTAATCCTACCGAGGGCAAGCATCTTGTCGGCGCGTTCTTTGCGGTCCCCCGTTTCCTTCACGAAGCGCTTTCCCGTTTCAGGATCAACCATCAGGCCGAATCCTACCAACCGCTCGCAAAACTGGGGCGTGTACCCAAAGCCTAACTCGTCGGGGCTCGTCCAAGGCCCCAGCTGAATCCAATCCATATGCACGTCCATGGCCCCATGCTTGAGCGCCTCGCGCAGCGATTCGCCCGTAGCGCCCTCATGGTTGGTGCTTGTCATAGCATCGGTAAGCCTCGGCTCATGAATAACCCGCATCTTTACATCGTTCGAAAAGCCACCTGAGGCAAGCACGACTGCCTTATTGGCTTTGATATAGGCGGTCGTGCCGCTGTCCTCGTTGCCAAGCTTGTAGTTCTTTCGCACCTCAGCACCAACGATCCGACCTGCCTCATCTTCGATCAGCCGAGCGAGTTTAGTGTTGAGGTTTACCCCGGAGCCGAGCTCTTCGAGCTTCGCCACCTCCGCTTTGATAATGTCAGCCCCTGTGGCGTTCGATGTGGTGTTTGTTCTCGGAACGGAATGGCCTCCATGAAAGTTGAGCTTCGTGAACTCTACGCCGAGGCTTGTGCACCACTCTACCGCAGCGGCGGAGTTTTCAGCTACCGCCTTAACGCGGTCGACATGGTTGTAGTATTTACCGGCCTTCAACATGTCGGCCTCCATCAACGCGAGGTCATCTTTGACGCCTGCCTTTACCTGAAGAGGAGTCCCGACTGCGGCCATGTCACCTCCGTTGATGGCAGAATTTCCCCCGTAGATGGGCATCTTCTCGATAAGCACGACCTCGCTTCCCGCCGTCTTTGCCTCAATAGCTGCGGCAAGTCCAGCGAAACCCGACCCCACCACGAGGATGTCGGTTTCTTCATCCCACTTGATATCGGCAGCCAGCAGCGAACCAGATGCCTCCACTGATGGTTTCGCCGTACCGGGAGAGCATGCTGCAAGCATGCTTCCACCAGCCAGAACAACCCCCGCAACTCCCATGGTTTTGAAAAAATCTCTTCTTTCGAAACTTCCCGTCATAGTATCCCCTTTCCCTAACGAATTGCCTTTGCCCAACAGGCCCAAGGCAAACAGGCAACTCCTGCCGACATCCCCAATATACAACCGCCAACCACGCGGGGTGAAGCAAGTAAACGTTGACGAGCACAACCAATTTGAAAGAGCCCCAACCGCAGATTGAGACAGGCCAACCATTGTTTGAGGCAGCAGAAAGGAGCGCATAGCTGCGCGATTTGATATACTTTACCTTCAAACATCTTGGATAGCGGGGGGCCATTAAAGAGAGCTGAGGGAGATCATGCTCGATTTGGAAATGAGGCACCTTGAGTATCTGGTAGCTGCCGCTACGGCGGGGAGCTATGCTCAAGCAGCAAAACAGTTGTTCGTATCGCCACAAGCGGTTTCGAAAGGGGTGCAAGTACTAGAAGGTCGCATCGGGATCGCCCTGTTTGATCGTGGGCCCCACGGAATAGCGCTCACAGCGTTTGGGGAGACGTTTTGCAAAGAAGCCCGGGCTATCCTTAAAGCACTCGAAAGACTGCAGGATATGACCGAGCGCCAATTGCTGGAGTACAATTCGTCACTCTCTGTCGGCATACACTCGCTTTGCTTCCAAGAGCACGGTGGAACGATCGCGTGGGACGATCTGCTTAATTTCCATGAATCCTATAAGGCAATCGCACCGAGTTTCGTCGAAATGCGAGGAGACTCAATCATCGCATCCATTGCCTCCGGAACGCTCGATTTCGGCATCGGAGTCCTACCGAGCGACGGCTCTGATTTTTTGGAGGGCACTTTGCTCAAGCGTTTCCCCTTAGCGGCACTCGTCTCAAGCAAGAGCAGCTGCTTCGCGCAGCAAAATACGGTCACCATCGAAGAACTCGCCCACAGCCAGCTGGTTCAACTTTCGGAAGATCAAGAATTCAATAATTTCTTTATCGAGAAATCTCAAGACGAGCAGCTACCTGTCAATATTTCCCCACTCCAGATGAGAGCAGACAGCGATATCGATGTGGTCATCAACCGAGAGCTATACGCAGTGCGTCCCTACCAGCATGCCCTCCGCATGACAAAGGGAGACAATATCCGCATCCTTCCTATTGTCGACCGCAGTAAAAACCCGATCAAGATGCCCCTTTCTCTTTTCTGGAAAAAAGGCAAGGAGCTTTCGCTTTTGGAAAAATCCTTTGTCGAGATGATCTCGAACTCGTATCGTTAGAGCCGCACAAGATCCCCTCCCTCATGCGAAGCGCGCGCGGACAGTCCTCGTCCGAAGAGGAGGATCAGCCGGCCTCGAAAACGCCACGCCCGAACTGCATCTCGTAATACCGGGCGTACGTGCCGGCGAGCACCAGCAGTTCATCGTGGGTGCCCTGCTCCACCACACGACCGCCCTCCACCACAGCGATGAGGTCGGCACTGCGTATGGTGGACAGGCGATGCGCGATGACGAGCGTGGTGCGACCGACGGAGAGTTCCTCAAGCGAGGCTTGGATGGCGCGCTCGCTTTCGTTGTCGAGCGCACTCGTGGCCTCGTCTAGGATAAGGATGCACGGGTCGCGCAAAAAGACGCGCGCGATGGCCACGCGCTGCTTTTGCCCGCCGGACAGGCGCGCGCCGCGCTCGCCCACCAGCGTGTCAAAGCCATGCGGCAGCGTCTGCACGAAGGCGTGGATGTTCGCGCGCCGAGCGGCAATCTCGATTTCCTCGTCGGTGGCATCGGGCTTGCCGTAGGCAATGTTCTCGCGCACGGTGCCGCCGAACAGGTACACGTCCTGCTGCACGATGCCGATGGCATCGCGCAGCGTCTCGACCGTCACGTCGCGCACGTCGATGCCGTCGATCTCGACCGAGCCAGCATCCACCTCGTAGAAGCGCGGCAGCAGCGAGCACGTGGTGGTTTTGCCGCCGCCGGAGGGACCCACCAGCGCCACCGTCGCACCAGCAGGAATGGTCAGGTCAAGGCCACGCAGCACCGCCGCTTCCCCGTCGTAGGAGAAATCCACGCCCCGGTAGCGCACCTCGCCCCGCACAAGGGCGTCGCCATGGCGCGCCTCCTCCGTCTGGGCCAGCGGCAGCGCATCTGCGCGGTTGCGGATGTCGGGCCGTTCCACCAGCACCTCCATGAAGCGCCGGAAGCCCGCGTAGCCTTTCTGGAACGTCTCAACGAAGTTGATGAGCTGCTCCACCGGCGACACGAAGATGCCAATGTAGAGCGCGAAGATGGCCAAGTCGGTCACGGCCATGCCTCCCGTGGCCACGAAGTAGCCGCCACCCACGATGGTAGCCGTGTACAGCACGCCCGTGAACAGCGAGTTCGCCGCATGGAACGCGCCCAGGAAGCGATACGAGCTCTCCTTGGTATCCACAAAGCGCTGGTTGGCCTGCTTGAAACGCTTGATCTCGGAGGCCTCGTTGCCGAACGACTTCACCACGCGGATGCCGCCGAGCGAGTCTTGCAAGCGCGCATTGATGTCGGCCATGCGTGCCCGGTTCTCGGTGAACACGGTGCGCCGCAGGTAGTTCTTCCATACCGCATACACGCCCATGAGCACGGTTGCGCCCATCATGATGAGCGTGAGCGGAACGTTGATCATGAACAGCAACGCGAACGAACCCGCGATCTTTAGAATGCAGATGAACAGGTTCTCCGGCCCGTGATGCGCAAGCTCCGAGATATCGAATAGGTCGGTTACCAGCTTGCTCATCATCTCGCCGGTGTTGTTGCGGTCGTAGTACGAGAAGCTGAGGCGCTGGAACTGCTTGAACAGATCCGTACGCATGTCGGCTTCCATGCGTGCGCCCATGATGTGGCCCCAGCACGTGATGAAGTACTGACACCCTGTGCGCAGCAAATACAACGCGCCCAGCCCCAGTGCGATCCACCCAAGCCCGGCTAGGATAACCTCAGGCGGCTGCAAAAAGAACTCCTTGGTGAAGAAGTTCAGAAACTGCGGGAACGCCAAGTCGATGACGGCGAGCACCGAAGCCGCCACCAGATCGGCCACGAACAAAAACGTGTAGGGCTTGTAGTAGCTCGCGAACTTCGCGAGCACGGCACGGGCGGTCACGTGCGGGGCGACGGGCTCGATGTGCGAGGCGGAATGCGCCCGCGCACCATGCGCAGCCTCCTTTGATACCCGATCATGCGCCTGTGCGGCTTTCTGTTCAATAGACATGCCCGCTATTGTACTCCAGCTGCGTACTGCGTGCAGCGCAGGGTGCAGCGCCGAGTCCACCCTTCCAGAGGGGCGGGAACACACGCGAGTCCAACCCCGCCCCTCATTTCACCACCAGTTCCCGCCTTTTCTGTAGCGTACTTATTCCTCAATCGCCTGCACCTCCACTACTTCGGCCACAAGACGACCGAAATCGGGAGCTGTTTGCGGCGAGATTACTGAATGCCCGATTTTTTTCTCTGCCGCAAACCGTGCGACACCCGCCACTTCACCACCCGATTTCGCCACCTCACGATGCTCTGAAAACATATCAGGATCGATGGCACGCTCGATCTCCGCCGTCGTGGCTTCGGCGAGTGCACTGAGCGCAAGCTCCATGTCGCTCATATTGTCACGAAGACTTTCCTTTGAGAGTCCCTTGAAATCTTTATACTCGCGCGCCGTCATGTCCGACCAAGCCTGATAGATATCGTTGGTTAAGATCGCATACTCCGCATTGGTTTTCACCCCGCGTTCGCTCCACTCAAACGTAAGGTTCTTACGAATACGAATGGAGAACAACCTCTGACTGATCCATTCTTCCGTATAGCCCTTGCGGCGATAGTACGAAATGGCACGCTCGATGGCGAGTTCAGGATCAAATACTTCGTCAATGCGATCTTTGCCAACCTGAGCAAGCCATAACTTGAACGGCTCTGCTTTAGGAGAGGGAATCGATTGGATAAGACGGAGTATTTGTTCGGTATTTGCAGCATCAGTTTGATAGTATTTACCATCTTTCGCTGATTGCATTTTCAGTTGGTTACATTCTGCAACCAACTGACTTCCCTCATCAATTAGTCTTTTCTTCAGTACCTTCCAATAATTTCTCGGATTACTGCTCTGCGATAACACCCCCACCACGTCGACAACTGAAAAATACCAATCTTCCTCTTCTTCCACCCATGCCGACCGAATTTCTTTACCCTCGAACATCTGCAGTTTGTCGAGCCTTCCTGTTGTCTCACGGGTTCTCTTGGCCTTTTCAGACATAGCTCCGCCTTCCTTTCATTCCGAAAGTCTTAAAAACATTCAGTTAAGGTATGCAGGTGGCTTCGAGAAAAGAATTTGCTTGAGTATCCGCAAGAAACAAAGAGTGCCGCCTGCTGATGTGCGTGCCTGCGGCATATCCCTTGTGCTAACACAATAATAACATACATTTGTTC
>NZ_JAVWUP010000064.1:0-1221 GCF_036667095.1 Gordonibacter sp.
CTCCTGTTTTTTGTGCACGTTCAATTTGGCATAGATGCGCTTCGAGTGCATGCGCGTCGCGCTCCGGAACTTGTGCTCATACGCGTGGCGTGGGGCAGGGATATCTTTCGAGTAAAGTGCGCTCTGCTGTGCTATTCCCTGCAACGTCGCTTTGGTGTTTTCCGGCATCTTCATAATGCGCTTCGCTTTCTATATGATGCATATGACGGCAGGGATAAGCCTGTAGCGTCCTGCGTCGATTCAGTTAGAAGGAGAAACAAAGATGTCCCTGCGCTTCATCGTGTCGCCTGCCAAGAAGATGAACGTCGTGGACGACGCGTTTGCCTGGCGCGACCTACCGGTGTTCCTCGATCGCACCGAGGCGCTGATGGAGGCGATGCGCGGGCGGTCCTACGATGAAGTGAAAGCGCTCTGGCGTTGCAGCGATGCGCTGGCGCAGCTCAACCACGAGCGCTTCCGAACGATGGACCTCCGCAAAAGCAGCTTGACTCCCGCGGTCCTCGCGTACGAGGGCATCCAGTACCAGCACCTTGCCCCGCAGGTTATGGAGGCTACCCAATTGGAATACTTGCAGGAGCATCTGCGCATCCTTTCCGGCTTCTACGGCGTGCTGCGTCCCTTCGACGGCGTGGTTCCGTATCGTTTGGAGATGCAGGCGAAGCTCGGCGTGGGCGATGCGCAAGACCTTTACGCCTACTGGGGAGATGCCTTGTGCCGCTCGCTTGCTCAGGAGGCCGATACGATCGTGAATCTAGCCTCGGTAGAGTATGCCAAGGCCGTGCTGCCTCATGCAGCTGACTTGTTTCGCTTGCAGCAGGCTTCTGGGGGTCGTCTTGCCCGAGCCGGCGAGCGTGCCGAGCCGGAGCCGAAGCGCGCTCAAGCGGGCACCGTGCCGTCCGAGTTCCCGCAGGTGCCCGCCGCGCCCCACGTACCCACTGCCTTACATGCACCCGCTGCCCTGCATGTACCCACTGCTCTCCACGAACCCGCCGCTCTCCACGAACCCGCTGCTCCACATGTCGTCACCTGCTTGTTCGGCACGGTCGTGAACGGCAGGCTGGTACAGCGCTCGACTGCCGCAAAAGCGGCGCGTGGCTCGATGGTGCGCTGGTGCGCGGAAAGCAACGTGCGCCGCGTGGCTGACCTGCTGGCGTTCGATGTGGCTGGCTACGCTTATGATAAGGAACGCTCGTCCTGCGACTGCTTGGTGTTCGTTCGCTG
>NZ_JAVWUP010000064.1:1321-14171 GCF_036667095.1 Gordonibacter sp.
GTGCGTAGACGCCCAGCAGCTTAGTGAGCCAGGTGGCGAAATGGGGGACTGAACATGTGTGCCTGTTCCGCGTTCGACGTTGATTTCTGTGCGACGGAGTCGAGTTTTCGATCTGCCGTCCTTGTTTCGAAGAGCCGGCATGCGAAGGTGTACCGATGCTGCTTTGCGCAACCCGGCTCATCGGACGAGCAGCCTTGCTGTGTGAAGACCATACAGGCAGACGGCCCGTTCTTGCAGCATCAGCTTAGCCTGTTCTCGCGTATCTCTGAAGCGTTCTGTGGTCGTGAAGCCGATGCAGGAACCATCGAGCGGGGGATGCCGCCCCTTTTGCAGTTTGGGGTTATTCCTGCGCTCGACCGAGAGAAATACGAGGCGACGCTCTACGTAGTGACTCCCTGGGTTGAAGGACGCACCCTGAACCGCCTGGTTGCAGAAGCGGTGCAGGAGAGGCGTTCCATTGCTATTTCCGAAGCGCTTGTCTTGCTCCGTGCCGTGGCCGCTGGTTTGCGAGACTTCAATCGCTGCGAAGCCGGGGCTTGCCTGGTCCATCAAGACATCAAGCCGTCCAATATTCTGATAGCGACAGACCCGCGGTTGCATGCTGTCGTCATTGACCTCGATACCGCATTCTTCCTCGATGAGATACCGCAGGAGATACCGTATGGTTCGTGCGGGTACACGGCTCCCGAGGGCATTTCCCGTAGGGGCGTATGGCTGAACGAGGCAATGGACGTGTTCTCGTTTGGGGTGGTCGCCCACGAAGTGCTTACGGGGTGCTGGCCTTATCCGTTTCAGCCGCGGTTTGGTGACGACCTTCGATTCTGGGTTTCTCATTACCGACGGAAAGATGCTTTATGCGTAAGCGAGGGCCTGCCCTCCGACATACGCTCGCTGCTCGAGTCGTGCGTCTCGCTCGACCCCCAAGAGCGTCCTTCGTACGAGAGCCTCGTCGAACGCCTCGATTTGCTGGTCGATCGCTATGTTGAAATGCACGGCTTGTTCTGCGTATTCGAGCCGGGTATCGGCTCTTCCCGCATGCTTGAAAACTTGGCAATTTCAGACACGTTTTAGGGGCCAATGAGCAAAGCAATGGTATTGCGCAATAGTGAAAGTCCTTTAATACGAATACCCTAATGGTTATTTATCTGCGTATACGAGTGTCGGAAGTGGCGGACAAGGGGTTGACGTGCGGTTGGGGACGAACACTGAGCAGGCGAGAACGTTCGATGTGCCGGGCGAGAATGATGGGTGGCATACGGCGTTCTACTATTTTGCCGAACATGTCAGATCGCTTTCTCGCGGGCATGTCAACCATAAGATACTCTACTCGTATCTGGGAACGAACGGCCATTACATCAACCACGACAATCCGACCATACGAAAAAGGACGGCGGCGGTCTTGTCCCGTCTTATCCATACCCAACGCTACGTGCAGGACTTCCAGCAGAGCTACGAGAGGGACCCGCAGGTGTTCGATCGTGCGGCGTTGCTGCTCTGCTCGAGCCTTTGCGACTTTGCCGATTATTCCGAAAAGGAGCTGGTGGCGTACTTTTGCGGACCGCTGTGGATCGATGTCGAGCGCGGCATGGCCTACGAACATGAGGATGGGCGCTCAACGCTCAATCTGAACCGCATTGCACATGAGATGTGCTCTCTGTTTGCCCGCTGCGAGGTGCTCGCGTTGAAGCGCGGCGTTAAGCCCTTGACCCTGATCGCTTCGTCGTATTTCCATCTGTTGACGTTCGGATGTCTCGATCTGCGGCTTGTTTACGAGATCGCAGACGAAACGCAGCTTATGGCGCTCGGGGATGCCAAAGAGACCGTCAAGCAAGGGGCACGTGCCTGCTTGATCGGCTACTGCGCCTCTGAAGAACACGCAGTGGTCGACTGGTGGGTTTTGGGGTCGGAGCGCCCTTTCGTTATCGGTCGCTACACCGATTGCGACCTCATCGAGACGAGCCCAAGGGTGTCGCGACGCCACTGCCGGATCGTCCATCGTGACGGGTGCTGGTATTTCGAGGACAGCGAGTCGAAGCACGGAAGCCTCATACTGCGCGACGGCAATGTCGTGTACGACTCCGATCGCGACGGCTGTTCGCCGTTCAAGCTCTCGTTCGGCGATCGCATCACCCTTGCAGGCGTGTCGAACTACTGGTTCGGCGCCCTGCTTGCTTGAGGTTGGGAAGTTTTGTGGTGCTCGGATGGTTGTGTGCGTGTATACCGATTGCCTGATGATGGCGGCGAATAGCTTTCTGCGAACGGGTCAAGACTGCTACAATGGGCAATCGCGATGTACCGGTGCACTCCGAGAAAGATACCGCTATGAAACCTTACAATCCGCATGAGATCGAGCCTCGCTGGCAGACGCAGTGGGCCGACGAGGACCTCTACCGCGTAACCGAGGATGCTTCCAAGCCGAAGAAGTACGTGCTGGAGATGTTCCCGTATCCCTCGGGCGACATCCATATGGGGCACGTGCGCAACTACACCATCGGCGACGTGGTGGCGCGCTTCTCTAAGATGCGCGGCTTCGACGTGCTGCATCCTATGGGTTGGGACGCATTCGGCCTGCCCGCCGAGAACGCGGCTATCAAGCGCAATAGCCATCCTGCCACCTGGACCCATGCCAACATCGACACGCAGAAGGCCAGCTTCAAGCGCATGGGCTTCTCCTACGACTGGGACCGCACTGTCGTGGCGTGCGACCCCGAGTACTACCGCTGGGGCCAGTGGATATTTTTGCAGATGTGGAAGCGCGGCCTGGTCGAGCGTCGCAACAGCCCCGTGAACTGGTGCTCGCATTGCGAGACGGTGCTGGCTAACGAGCAGGTTATCGAAGGCAAGTGCTGGCGCTGCGACAACGAGGTGGAGAAACGCGACCTGACGCAGTGGTACCTGAAGATCACCGACTATGCCCAGGAGCTGCTCGACGATCTGGACCAGCTCGATGGCTGGCCCGACCGCGTCAAGCAGATGCAGGCCAACTGGATCGGCCGCTCGGAGGGTGCCGAGATTGACTTTTTGCTGTGCGACCGCACTGGCAACGCTCCGGCCGATCCGATGGCAGACGACACCATTACGGTGTTCACCACCCGTCCCGACACGTTGTTCGGCTGCTCATTCTTCCTGCTGGCCCCCGAGTACCAGGGCCTTATGGAGCTGGTCGAAGGCACCGAGTACGAAGCTGCCGTGCGCGAGGTTGTCGAGGCGGCCTCCAAGGTGAGCGCTGTCGAGCGGGCGCAGGGCGATCGCGAGAAGCATGGCGCCTTCACCGGCCGCTACATGGTGAACCCCGTCAACGGCGAGAAGGTGCCCGTGTGGGTGGCCGATTATATCGTGAGCGACTACGGCACCGGCGCGGTCATGGCGGTGCCCTGCGGCGACCAGCGCGACTTCGAGTTCGCGCGCAAGTACGACCTGCCTATCATTCCCATCATCTTGGGCGACGAAGATCCGCTGTACGCGCAGTTGAACGGCGTGCAGGAGCGTTGCGTGACCACGGTCGACTGGGATCATGCCTACGATGCCGAGGGTACGCTGGTGCAGTCGGGCAAGTACACCGGCATGACGGGCGGCAAGCACAGCCCGGCGGTGGATGCCATCATTGCCGATCTTGCTGCCGAGGGCAAAGGAAAGAAGACGGTGCAGTTCCGCCTGCGCGACTGGCTTATCAGCCGCCAGCGCTACTGGGGAAACCCCATTCCGGCCGTCCACTGCCCGACGTGCGGTTTGGTGCCCGTGCCCGAAAGCGACCTGCCGGTGCGCCTGCCCGAGGACATCGATCTGGCTGCGGGTGAGACGCTGGCCACGCACGAGGCGTTCGTGAACACGACGTGCCCCGTGTGCGGCGGCCCTGCCAAGCGCGAGACGGACACGATGGACACGTTCACGTGTTCGAGTTGGTACTACCTGCGCTACACCGACCCGCACAACGAGGAGCTGCCGTTCGCGCCCGAGAAGGCGAACCGTTGGATGCCGGTCGACCAGTACATCGGCGGCATCGAGCACGCTATCCTGCATTTGCTGTACAGTCGCTTCTACACGAAGGCGCTGCGCGATATGGGCATGCTCGACTTCGACGAGCCGTTCATGAACCTGCTCACGCAGGGTATGGTGCTCGACGAGCACGGCGACGTGATGAGTAAGTCGAAGGGCAACGTCATCTCGCCCGAGGAGATGATCGCCGGCTACGGTGCCGACGCGGTGCGCGCTTACATCCTGTTCATGGCGCCGCCCGACAAAGAGCTGCAATGGAACGAGGACGGCCTGGCCGGCATCTACAAGTTCATGAACCGCGCGTGGCGTATGGTGTGCGACCTGGCGGGCGCTGCCGACGAAGAGACGCTGTTCCAGGCGGGTGCCTCCGAGAGCGAGGGCGAGCAAGCGCTCAAGCAGCTCGTGCGCGAGCGGCATCGCGTCGTAGGCAAGGTAGTGGACGACTTCGCGCGCAACAACTTCAACACGGCTATCGCCGCCATCATGGAGCTGACGAACGCCGCAAGCGACTACCTGCGCAAGTGCTCGGCCGAGGAGCGTGCTGCTTGTACGTTCTCGCGCGACTTCGACCGCGAAGTGGCCGAGGTTATCGTGAAGCTGATGGCCCCCATCGCCCCGCACTGGGCCGAGGAGCTGTGGCAAGACGTGCTGGGCCATACGGGTTCGGTGCACGTGCAGCCCTGGCCCGAGTTCGACCCCGAGCAGGCCAAGGCCGACGAAGTCGAGCTTGCCGTGCAGGTGAACGGCAAGGTGAAGGCCAAGATCGTGGTTGCTGCCGATGCCGCCGAGGACGACGTGAAGGCTGCCGGCTTGGCTTCTGTGGAAGCCGCGCTGGAGGGCAAGGATGTGAAGAAGGTCGTCGTGGTGCCTGGCCGTTTGGTGAACATCGTCGTCAAGTAGCTGCTCGCAAACCAGGTTTTGAGCTGCGTGCCCAACTGTTGTCACGGCTCAGGGTAAGGTCTTATGCAAGGCGAGAAGTCTCATGTAAACCGCACTGCCTTGCATAAGTAAATTGTGCAAGTAAAGAAGCCCTTCGAAAATACGAAGGGCTTCTTTATAGGGAGCAGATGCCGGGGGGGGGGGTGGGCATCCGTCCTAAGGAGTAGTCTGCTTACGGCAGCAGGTTCAAGGACTGCAACTCTTCCTTCACGTCGGCCATGCCGTACTCGTCAAGACAAGCGGCCGTCGGGCAGCCCAGCTTCTCGTCCCAGCCGAACTTGGCGTAGACCATGCCCAGTGCCGTTTGGAAGTCGTCGCGGTCCATCTTGTCGGTGCCTTCTGAGAACGCTTGCTTGTCAGGATCTTTGTCGAATGCCCACGTGGTAATAACGTCGTGGTCCTCGCGTAGGTTATTGTTGCCCATCGAGCCGTCGGCTTTGGTCATACCGCGCACGGTATTGGCACGCTGCAGCGTCATGATCTTGGCGCCAGCCTTGTACAGGTCGTCGGTCGTTACGTCCTCGCCGGTAACGGCTTCGAAGAACTTGGCTTCCAGATCCAAGTCGCCTCGGTAGTCGCGGGCCTTAGTGGGGCTCATGGTCATCGGCCATACCCAGTTGCACAGCGTGAGCGAATCGTGCAGCACGTCGGTTACGACCGACCACCAAGCGAAGTTTGCCTTGTGGTCGTTCATGGGGGTGTAATTTTTGTCCTTGTCAATGGCATCGGCACCACCCCAAACCTCTTCGGCAATCTGCTGCTTCAGCTCGAAGGGAAGGCCGCAGCCCTGGAAGTTCACGGCAGAGTGGATCATGTCGTCGCGGTTGAACAGCATGTTGTACACAGCACCCACCTGGCCGAAACATTCGATGGAGTGGTGTACGGGCCAGCCGCGGTAGTTTACCAAGGTGGATTTAGCGTTGTCGAACCACTTCTGCTCGCCCCAGCGCTCGCACCAGACGTACGGGCCATGTCCAAGATAGGATATCTCGGAATTATTTTGAGATATCTTGGTAATAATGTCTACCATAATCGAAGGATCGCGGCGGTCGGCGTCGAATTTGCCCCAATCGATAGAAGCGTATTCGGCTTCGGGCAGCACGCGCTTAAACACACCGGCGGTGTGGCAGTAGGCGATGTCGCGATAAATCTGCGCGTAGTTGCACCACAGGCCCATGTTGTCCATGGTGTTGGATGTCGTGGTGTCCCACAGCACGCTCAGATCGCCGTTGCCTTCTTCCTTCAGCCCCATCTTCAAGAAGCCCTCCATGTAGGCGCTCACCGGGAAGTTGGCGGCGCAGGTGCTACCGGAAGTCTCGTAGCCGCTCGTAGCCTTGGCGCCCTCGACGCGCAGGTCGGAGTAGCAGTGGATGGGGCAGCTATGGCAGCCATTCATCTTGATGGTGTACTTCTCGGCTGCGGGTCCCAGATCCTTAGTGGCCTTCATGCAGCGATAGCCCACGGTGTTGATTTCGCCCGGCTTCGGCTCGCCTGTCTCGATTGGCTCGCCTTCGGCGTCGGCCCAGTACAAGCCTTTGCGCGCTGTCCAACGAGAGCCCTTGTCGTAGTATTCTGCCCACTCTTGCTGGGTGGAAGGCACTACGTGGTTGTTGTTCGAACCGATGATTTCAC
This sequence comes from Gordonibacter sp., assembly GCF_036667095.1. NCBI lineage: Bacteria > Bacillati > Actinomycetota > Coriobacteriia > Eggerthellales > Eggerthellaceae > Gordonibacter > Gordonibacter sp. The sequence goes on from NZ_JAVWUP010000064.1 coordinate 7,889, forward strand.
GCAGCATGTAGTCGGAAAGGTCGGCGACCGCTTGGGGATCCTTCACGTTCACCGAGCCGTTGCCCTCGACGACGACGGCCTTGCACATCTTAGATCCCATGACAGCACCCACGCCTGCACCGGCAGAGTGGTTGCGGGAGTTCATGATGACGGCATAGGGAACCAAGTTCTCGCCAGCAGGACCGATGGTGGCAACGCAGGCATTCGTGCTCTCCATGCGGCTCAGCGCCTCGGTGGCCGGACGGGTGCCCAGGCCCCAGATAGGGCTTGCATCCTTGATCTCGACTTCGTCGTCCTTGATGTTGATGTAGACCGGATGGTCTGACGTGCCCTCGACGACGAGCGCGTCGTGGCCGGACAGCTTCAGCTTGGCGCCGAGCATGCCGCCGCAGTGCGCGTCAATGATAAGGTGGTCTTTCGAGAACGTCGAAAGGCTGCAGATGGTGGTGCGGCCGGCTAGGGGGACGCCCGATGCCGTCAGCGGGCCCACGGCGAACACGATCTTGTTCTCGGGGGAGAGCGGATCGGTACCGGCGGGCACTTCGTCGAACATAATCTTGTTGGCGAGGCCCATGCCGCCGATGTACTCTTTGTAGGGGTCGGTCGGTTGCGTCGTGATCGAGCCCGTGCTCAGATTGACGCGGAGAATCTTACCGGCCCATCCATACGATGTTTCGTCAGCCATATTGCATCTCCAAATCTTTGGATAACTGATTCTTTAGGTTCGTGTTGTGTGGGAACCTGCAGATGCTTGTTCGAGCGCCGACAAAAATCGTCTTGGCCAGTATGCCAATCGATAAGGTCAGCGTATCCCCTCTTTGAGGGTAATTTCGCAAAGTAGCCGGTCAATGGTAAGAATTCCCTTAAAGAGGGGATACCCCTTTTCGTGCAGAAGGCATACTTGCAGACGTTGTGTGGTACTTGTGGAAGGAATCGTTCGAGCGCAGCCGCCGCTTGCAGCCAGGGAATAAGACCGGCGCAGCGGCAGGCAAGGGAGGAAACAAACACACTCACCGTTACTACGTGAGGGAGGGAGTACCAGGCTATGTCAGATACCAATCTGAACCAGAACACCTCCGAGGACCAGAACGTCCCGGCAGCTGCGCCTGAGGCGAACGGAGCCGCGTCCGTGCCTGAGGGTGCTGGCGTCGAGGGGGAGCCCAAGCAGAAGACTTTCACGCGTCGCAGTGTGCTGGCCATGGCCGGCTGCGGTGTCGCCGGTCTCGTGGTTGGCGGCGTACTGGCTTCATGGGGCGTCACGTCTGCGTCGATCGCCTCAGGGCGCATCGAGCTGCGCACGACGCCCACGAAGATGATCGTGACGGATCGTGCCCGTTGTTCGGGCTGCCAGCGCTGCGAGATGTCCTGTACGCTGAAGAACGACGGCCGCGTACAGCAAAGCATCGCCCGCGTGCGCGTGTGGCCGAACTACAACTTCGGCGCGAACGTCGGCGGCACGGATGGCAGCTTTAAAAACTGCCAGTTTACGGTGGAACACTGCAAGCAATGCGCCGATCCTGCTTGCGCGAACTACTGCCCCGTTCATGCTATCCATAGCGACGAGAAAACGGGCGCACGCGTGGTCGATCCCAAGACGTGCATTGGCTGCGGAATGTGCCACATGGCCTGTCCGTGGAACATGCCTGTCGTGGATACCAAGACCGGCGTGTCGACGAAGTGTGTCTCGTGCGGCCGTTGCGCTGAGCAGTGCCCGAACGGCGCTATCAAGTTCATCGACTGGGAAGACATTGCCCAGAAGGTGATCGACCAGGGCATTGTGCGCACGACGACCATCGTTTCGGCATAACGTCCCGGCAAACCATGATGTATTCACGCTTACGCTGATGAAAAGGAGGGGAGGACGATGATGGAAGACGAGGCGGTATTCTCTGTTCTGTCGAAGTGTTTTGCGCCGGTTGACGAGGCCGACTGGAAGCACTTGACGGGGAATGCGGCATGGTCCGAGTTCTTGGACGGGGTCCGTCGTCTGTTGCAAGACGACCGGCCGTTCGGTTCGGCCCTCAGCCCTCTCGCACGGACGCGCAAACGCTGCCCGCTCCAGGAATTCCTTTCAGCGGGCGAGGTTGATGCACTGTTCTGCCCGCCGCCGTTCGCGGAAAAGAACCTGTTCTTCGCGCGGCATTTTACCGGAGGGTTGGCCGACTCGGCATTGCCGGTGGAGTCGCTGTACTCCACGTGGTCGGTCGTTCCGGGCGAGCAGACGCCGTTTCCCCAGGCAAAAGGGCTTTACCTCAGCGATGCGGCGCGGTATCTGCGCGCGCTGATCGCTTCGATGGGCTTGTCGGTTCCCGACGAGTTCTCGGACTGCCCCGACCATCTGGCGTTGGAGCTGGACTTGCTGGCCGTCATGCTGCGAAGCGGCATGCAAAGACAGGCAGGACAGTTTCTCGCCGAGCGCCTCGAGTGGCTTACCGCTTATCGGATGAGGCTTCTGGAACTGGGAGACGAAGCGCGGTTCTACATTGGGCTCATTGACGTGCTCTTGGGCATTCGTGCCCAGCAGGGCGCGGCTGTTCTGAGCGCATGAGATACGGTGCCATCATGGAAACGAGACACACGGGCATGCATATAGAGAGGAAGACAGCTATGTCAGAAAACGCTATAACCAGGCGCAGCTTCCTGGCTGGGAGCGCGGGAGTGGCTGCACTCACCGCAGCATCCGGCTATGTGAGCTTCAGCGCTTGGGAGCAGGCGCATGCTGATGACGCAGCACCGGTCGGTGAGACCAAGACCGTTCACACGCTGTGCAACGCCTGCTCGAGCAAATGCGGATTCACGGCTTACATCGTCGACGGGCGCCTGACGAAGCTCATCGGCGATGCGGACCATCCTTACGCAAAGAACAAACTGTGCGCTCGCGGGTACGGCTACTCGCAGATCGCCTATTCAAAAGACCGCCTGACCGATCCCCTGAAGAAGAATGATCAAGGCAAGTTTGAGGCAATTTCATGGGAGCAGGCTTACCGCGAGATTGCCGAGAAGACGAAAGGTATTATCGGATCGGATGGTGCCCAGGCAATTGCGTTGGTGCACGACCCGCGTCCGTCAGGCAAGTTTTATGCCTCCCGCTTTATGAACGCATTGGGCTCTGCCAACGTGTACACCCACGGTGCCGCCTGTAATCTGTCCAAAGAGTCGGGTATGACGCAGGCCATCGGTGCCGGCAACTATGCGTCGGACATGGCGAACTCCAAGATGACCATGTTCATCGGGCGCAGCTACGCCGATGCCATTCGCCCCAGCTCGGTCATGGAACTGCAAAAGGCCCACGAGCGTGGTGCGAATATCGTGCTGGTTGACCCGCGTTGCAACAACAGCCGCGTGTTCGCCAACGAATGGGTGCCCATCAATCCCGGCACCGACCTCGCGCTGGTGCTGGCTATGTCCAACGTGCTTATCACCCGCGGGCTGTACGACAAGGAATACGTTACCGCCAACGGGGTGGGCTTCGAGGAATGGGCCGCGGCAATTGCCGACCATACCCCGCAGTGGGCCGAGGGAGTCACCGGCATCTCGGCCACGACCATCGAGCGTCTGGCCGTCCAGTTCGCCGAAGCGGCGCCGGCTGCATCCATCGAGTCGAGCTGGCGTGGGGCGTTTGGCTGCTCGTACCAGAACTCGGGCGAAACGGGACGCGCCATCTGCCTGTTCAACACGCTTCTGGGCTGCTGGAACCAGAAGGGCGGCGCACTGCTTACCGGGAGCGTGTCTCCGGCGGCGCTTGACAAAGAGAAGTTCCCCTCACCTCCAAAGCCTGAGGCGAAGATTGCAGGTACGGCTGAGTACCCGCTGGCCCTCAAGGGCATGGGCACGAACCTCTTTGCTGCCCAACAGGCCAAAGAAGGCGCCATCAAGGCCATGTTCTTCTACAACTCGAACATGGCGGCCGGTTACTCCAATACCGCCTACCTGGCCGAAGCGTTGGGCAACCTGGACCTGAACGTGGTCATCGATGTGCAGATGTCTGAGACGGCGATGCTTGCCGACTACGTGCTGCCCGACACCAGCTACCTCGAGCGCACGGAGATTCCTGAGTTCATCGGCGACGTGGTGCCTGCGGTTGCGCTGCGCAACCAGGCTATCGAGAAGGTGCATCCGAACACCAAGCCCGTCGACGTTATCTTCTCCGAGTTGGCGGAAGCGTGCGGCGTGGGCGAGTACTTCAAGTTCAACGTCGAAGAGCTTGCCGATGCGCAGCTGCAGACGGTGGGCCTGTCGCTTGATGCGCTTCGCCAAACGGGTACGGCTACGTTTCCTGAGAAGACGTTCAAGTACGGCTCGACGCCCAAGTGGAAGACGCCTACCGAGAAAGTGCAATTCACCAGCGAGGCGTGCGAGAAGGCGGGCTTGTCTGCCAGCCCTGTGTGGGTGGAGCCGCTGACCATGCCCATGGGCAACGAGCTGCGCCTCATCGGCGGCAAGCAGGCAATACACAGCCATACGCAGACGACGAACATCGAAGACCTTATGCAGATCACGAAGGACTACGATCTGACGCGTGTGTGGATGAATGCCGAGAAAGCGGCCCAGCTGGGCATTGCCGATGGCGACGAAGTGGAGGTTTCCAACACCCAGCACACGGGCCGTTGCCGCGTGAAAGTGACCGAGCGCATCAACCCCACGGCCTTGTACATGCCGAGCCACTACGGCTGCTCGTCTCCTGAGCAGCACACGGCCTACAACGTGGGCCTGCGCCAGATGGACTTCGTTCCGTTCCATATGGAGCCTGCCTATGGTGCGGCGATGACGCAGGAGACAACCGTCACGGTGAAGAAAGTAGGTGCGTGATGGCTCGCTACGGAATGCTCATCAATACGAAAAAGTGCATTGGCTGCTATGCGTGCCGCGTGGCATGCCAGCGGCAAAACGACCTTCTTCCGACGCAAGATTTCATCCGCTACGAAGAGCGCGAGTTCGGCACGTACCCCAACGTGAGCATTGAGACGGTGCCTTTGCAGTGCATGCACTGCGAGGATGCGCCGTGCGTGTCGGTATGCCCCACGGGGGCAGCTTACAAGGGTGCCGATGGCATCGTGGGCGTAGACCACGGCCGCTGCATTGGCTGCAAGTACTGCATGGCCGCGTGCCCCTACCAGGTGCGTGTGTTCAGCGAGGCAACCGGTACGGTGGATAAATGTCGCTTCTGCACCGTTGCTGCTGAAACCACGGGGACCGATATGTGCTCGTGCGTGGAGGCCTGCCTGACGGATGCGCGTATGTTCGGCGATCTGGACGACCCTGACAGCGATATCTCGAAGGCCATCGTCGCCGAGCACGCACAGCCTATTGCGGGCGACCTGACCAAAGTCAAAGTATTTTACGTGAGGTGATGAACGATGACGTTTGAACCTATTTGGGGTGCCATCATTGCATGGTACCTGTTCCTCGCCGGACTCGGCGGCGGCGCGTTCGTGACCTCGGCCTTCCTTGGCTGGAGGCATCCCGAGGCTGTGAACATGCGCAAGATCGGCCACCTGATCGCCCCTATCGTGGTCATTATCGGCCTGGTGCTGCTGATGTTCGACGCCGAGGGCGGTCTGCACAACCCGCTGCGTTTCGCGCTGTTGCTGACGAATTTCGGTTCGGTGATGACCTGGGGCGTCGTGTTCCTGGGTGCGTTCACCGTTATCTCGATTGTAGTCGTGGTTCTGGACTTCATGAAGAAGTCGGTGCCGGTATGGCTGGACATCGTGGGCGTGGTGTTCGCGGTGTGCGTGGCGGTGTACACCGGCGCGCTCTTGGGTGTATGCAAGACGTTCCCGCTGTGGAACAACGCTCTGCTGCCCATCCTGTTTCTGGTGTCGGCGGTGTCCACCGGTGCCGCCTCGGTGCTGCTCATCAGCATCTTCAAGCATGCTGATGAGTTCAACCGTGTGGGGGTGCTGAAGAAGTTCCACTTCTGCCTGCCTATCATCGAGCTGGTGTTAATCGCCTCGCTCATGTTCATCACCAGCTTCAACTCGCCTGCGGGTTGGAACTCGGTCATGAATCTGCTTATCGGCTCGTATGCGCCGGTGTACTGGATCGGCCTTGTCGCGGTTGGCTTGGTGTTGCCGACGGCGCTTGAGACGTGGCTTCTGTTCTTTAGCCCCAAGGAGTTCGAGGAGAGCCGCAAGGCCCACTGGATCAGTGCTGCGTCGGATGCGGGCGTACTGGTCGGCGGCTTTCTGCTGCGCTTCCTGATCGTGGTGGCGGCCCTGCCTATCACGATGGTCGTGCCTATGATGTAGGCGGCGGCTGCTCGCACTACCTGCATGGCAAA
>NZ_JAVWUP010000065.1:0-14076 GCF_036667095.1 Gordonibacter sp.
GCACTCGACCCGCCAACTTTGGGTTATGTTTAATAACAAGCTGCGCTGCTTCAAACGTTTCAGCATCTACGATTGCCGGATGGGCGTCGTGTGTAATATAACGCTCATCCTCACGCGTACTCCTCAGCGAATTCCGACTCACCGCTATACGCTGGGTCTTGCCTAAAACCAGCGTACCTTTGTGAACCGGGTTTGCTATGATGCCGGAAACCTTGGTGGAGTTCCAGCCGGGGTGTGCCGGTACGGGCCTCTTGTCATAGCCGTACCAGCCCCGTTCTCTAAAATACGTGCCCGGGTCGAGCAAGCCCTCGCTATTAAGCGTGCGTGCTATATCGGCAGGCACAATGCCTTCGCAAGCAAGCTCAAAAATACGTCTTACCACTTTAGCCGCACCATCATCAACAGCCAGCTTCAGATAATTGTCAGGATCGACCACATATCCAAAAGGTGCTGTGGCATGGGGTCGCTGTCCGCGCTTCCATCGTGTCTTCATGGCAGAGCGGATACGCACCGATGTGTCCACGCAATACGACGCATTGGCAATATTGCGTATAGCCACATCAGGAAGAGCTGCCTCAGCATCCGCAGCTTCACTATCATAGCCCTCACCAAGCGCCACAAAGCGAATATGCATAAACGGAAATATCTGTTCGATATACGTTCCCGCATCTATGTATTCACGAGCAAAGCGTGAAAGATCTTTTACAACGACCATCTCTACACGCCCTTCCCGTGCAAGCGACAACATTTCCTGTACGGCAGGTCGATCAAAGTTGCTGCCGGTGAAACCATCGTCAACAAACTCACGGATTTCCCGTGCCGCAAGCATCGGGTCGGAAGTCACGTATTCACGGAGGATGGCGCGCTGATTTTCAATGGAATTGCTCTGAGCTTTCACGCCATCCAAATCGCCGTCCGCAGCCGAAAGTCTCATATAGAGCGCTATCACGATATCTCCTTCCACACCCTATCAACCACACCAACCCAATCTTCAAACACGAACTCAATTGCAATGCCGCCATCGCTTCCTACCTCGATGCGTTTCACCATCGCTTCAAGAAGCTCAGGCGATAGCGTATGCAGTTCTGCAAATGACCTACTCGCACATAACGCGCCATCCGAGCGAGAAAGCGCAGCCTCAAACGATGCCAGCTCCCCCTTAGCTCGCGCAAGAGCGGCTGCCGCATCGCGAGTATGCCGCACTGCCTCCATCTTCGCTATTTTGTACTCATCAACGCAAAGCGAACCCGCCGCATAGTCCTCGTACATACGTGCGCACTTAGACTCCAATGAACGAACCTTGCGCTCAAGCGCAGTAATGCCCTCTTCATGGCGCGTTCGCGCGGCTAACACCCGAGGATCTCGCACAAGACCAGGTAAAACCTTCTCAAAGGCTGTTGCTGCATCTATCTGAACGCGAATGGAATCAGCCACCACCAGCCGAACCAAGCGCTCGGGTATTCTCGCAGCATTCGGGCAACCTTTTCTCTTGTGCTTGCGGCATAAATACACACTCCCACGCCGCTCGCCCTTATTGAATCGGCGCTCAAGCATCATCGCGCCCCCGCAGTAACCGCAGCGCAAATAACCCGACAAGATATCGGGCATAGCCTCGCGCTTAGAAGCCGTAGCCTCCAAGCATTTACGCTTATCTTTTTGCATTTCTTGTCTTGCAAAAGACACTTTCTCAAAAGTTTCTCGATCCACAATCGCGGGATGCGCATCAGCAAATACCAGCCGCTCTTCTGGCGGAACTTGTGCGTTGGGCTGCCGGTTAGCAAAAGAACAATGCGTCTTATTGAGCACCAGCTGGCCTGAGTACACCGCGTCATCTAAGATGCGTGATACCGCGTGAGACTTCCAAGGGGTATCTGCGTGATAGGCGCTATGCCCGCGAACACTCTGGGCATTGCGATGGTCCATGGGCGTAGGCGCTTTCATTTGATTCAACCTGTCAGCAGACTCGCTAGGTGAAACGCCTTGTGCCGCCCACTGAAACATCAGCTTCACAAACGGTGCGGTTTCTTCATCGGGGATGAGACTGCGGCTTTCTTGGTTGATGCGGTAGCCATAGCGCGCCGCGCCATAACTAATGCGACCAGCTTCAGCTTGGCGGCGCTTGATAAGCCCCACCTTGCGCGAGGTGTCTTGGGCATAAAGCTCGTTTACCAATCCCTTAAAACCCACCATGATGCCGCCATCGCCTTCAAGGGTATCTAAATGATCGTTGATAGCCAGAAAACGCACACCCAAAAACGGAAATATCTTCTCTAAGTAAGTGCCCGTCTCGTAAGCGTTACGCCCAAAACGTGACAAATCCTTCACGGCAATGCAATCAATACGACGCGCACGCACCTCGTCCATGAGACGCTCAAACTCAATACGACCCTTGAAAGTGGTTCCCGTTCGCCCGTTATCAGAGAACATGCCAACCACCTGTATATCATCGCGCCCCTCCAGCGCGTCAGAAACAAAATCCATTTGAGCCTGGATGCTATCGCCGTCATGCCCATTATCCCTGCTGGACAGCCGTGCGTAGATACCACATTTCCAAATCTTTCTACTGGTTTTTTCAGCACTTGAACTATCCGCAGATCCATCGTCCTTCCGCGATCTTCTTGACATGGCTTCCTCCTTTGCCGGTACCAGTCCTTTTGGGTTGACGCCCCTTGTTTTTCTCCATTGACTCAATAGCGCGCAGCTGTAATCCTTTATCAACAAGTGGTTCATGGTGGTTTTCGGTCGAAGACATGACAGCAACCAACGGATCACTCACCGTACGTGCTGACGCAATACGCATGGGATCAAAAACTCCCGCATAAAACGGATTGAGCACCATTCTTTCCACCGCATCCATACTCCAAGGAATGGGTCTGCGCCACTCGTCGGGCTCGCGACCAGCCAAGTCGCATTTGCGGTCGCGCGGTGAGGGTGCATTCAATGTTGCCACCTGAGCCAAAAGCCCGCTCGCAGTGTATTCATCTTGAGCCGCCAAGGTAAAGATGGTGCGCACGGCGTTGGCAACCACCTCATCAATGCGCACTCCGCCACGAGCTGATTCATCGTAAATATAGCCATAGGGCACCGACGTGCGCGTAATGCGCCCTTCGCTCAATCGCTCGAGTTCACGAACGCGCTGCACATGAGCCTCAAACGTGTCATAAGCTTTCTTCAGATAACGCGCTGAGCCTCCGCGAGCACTGTCGAACCGCCCAGCTATATCGATAAAACGCACTCCCGCCGGCAAAAGAACTCGCTCGACATAAAACGAAGCCTCAGAATACGTGGGGCCAAAGGACGAGAGGCGCGGCACAAGAACGGCATCCACCAGACGGTCCTCCACTGCGTCCATCAGACGGTCAAACTCAGCTTCAATATTGCGCTCGGCATTTCTGTTGCGAAACGTCATCTCACGTTTCAAATTGGTATGCCTGACAAGATATGCCTTGCACACACTCGATTGTCCCGCTAAATCAGGTGTTGCGCCTTGCCAGTCAAACGCAGAAAGCCACACGGCGCATCGCCACTTCTCGCTACGCCCCACCCTAAATGCAGGGTGTGCCGCACGTAAGACATCCGTGAAATCGACTATTTCAGACATGGTTGGCCTTCCTGCGCGCGCGTAAGAAATGGATCGCCAAATCTAAAAACGACTTCAACATCTCCGCCTTCGTGTACCAAAATCCGGTCCACAAGTTCAACCACCGTTATGCGGGACACTTTGTCTTCCCCCTCGTGACTTGCCAATAAATCAAGCCATGATGCGCTCGAGGCTTGCCCCGTTCGCACCATCTCACGAGCAATATCCGCGCGTTCTGCTTGCAGTGCCGCCAAACGGCGATCCATCCCTTGGGCAAGTCCCTGATACTCGTCTCTCCCAATAACGCCATCAGCGAAATCTGCATACATCCGCAGTCTTAGTTCCTTAGCACGCCCAATCGCATCGTCTGCCGATCCAGCCCGACGAACAAGGTCAGCATGGCGATCACGGCGGTGATCAATGGACTTCTCGGATGCCTTTGATTCGTTAAGAGCAGATGCTATGCAAAGCTGTATGGCCGCAGCCACGCGCTCCTCAAGCTCACCTTCCCCTATCTTGTGCATAGAACACGCATGGCGGTCTTTACGGTGAGTTTCACACGAGTAATAGTGCCTCACAAATTTCTTATTCCTCACGGTGCGCCGGGCCAGCGTCGCGCCACAACGCGCACACAAGACGTATCCCGAAAACGGCAGCAAAGTATCGTGACCAGGTGCACGCCTCATATCGCGTGAACCAACCTGCTGCGCCAGTTCAAACGTCGAAACATCAACTATCGCTTCGTGCGTTGCTTCAGCTCGACACCATTCATCCGCATCACGATGTAAAATCACTGCGGATCGAAAGTCGGGCTTGTAGGTCTTTCCCTGAACCAGGTTACCGATGTATGCTTCATTGCTGAGAATACGAATGATCATACGTGCATCCCAAGAAGGGGGCTTCTCCCCCACGAAGTACCCACTATGCCGACGCCCATTTCTGCGAGAGTGTTCATAAGGACATGGCACGCTTGCACCGTTCAGCCGCTCTGCAATGCTTGCGGGGGTAAGCCCCATGAGTCGCCAATCAAATACGTCACGCACCACCGCTGCCGCCTCAGGATCAACGACCAACTTCGACCTCTCTGACCCCATTCCCCGCACGTAGCCATATGGCGCGAAGCTTCCCGTGAACTCGCCCCGGCGGCGTTTTGCCGAAAGAGAAGCCTTTGTTTTAGCTGAGGAATCACGACAGTACATGTCGTTGAAAAGGTTTTTTACAGGCAAGGTTATGGCATCAGCGCTCGTTTTCTCGCGAATAGAATCGTAACCATCGGTAATGGCTATCACCCGCACTCCTTTGGCAGGCAGCTCGCGTTCAAGCAGTCGAGACAATTCTAGGTAATTGCGTCCCAAACGAGAAAGGTCTTTGACCACGATACAGTCAACACTGCCCCGAGCTATATCATCGATCAAACGTATCCAATCGGGCCGGTTAAATGACGACCCAGAAACACCATCGTCGATGTAAGCGCCGACGCACTCAAAACCGGAATGCTCAGAAAGATAATCTTTTATAAGCTCCACCTGGTTAGTAATGGAGTAGCTGGTGCCGATATTCCTGTCATCAACGGAAAGACGGGCGTAAACAGCGGCACGGTACACTCTTTGTCGAGCTGCAGGCTCGATAGTTTTGGGCATGCGAAAACCTCCTTAATCGCGTTATTCTTGCCACCAAGGAGGTCTTCGATTCAGTGCCTGTTCTTTTAGAAGCGCAATGCTTCCCGCCGCCTTGGATTCTAATGCTGTAAAGCAATTCAGTCAACATTCGGCAAAGGTTTCGATTCTTTATGACACTCAAGGATCGAGCCATTATTCTTCATGGCAAGGCAGTGCGCTACTGCCTCATCAATTGTGCACGTACCGGCAAAACTCACATGCACGCGAGCGCCACAACATACAAAGTCATACGGGTTGCCATTCATCTGCTCAACCGTACTTCGAAGGCGTTCTTCTACCGGTTGACTCAAATCGATATCAAGATCGGCAATGTCTAGCAGTTTGTCTTTATTCATGACAAACCCCAATGTCGTAAAGTCGGCTCAGCTCTTCGATTTGATCTTCATCAAGTGACTCCACCATTGCAAGGATCTGCTCATAGAGCTCACGTATTATCCGAGTTCGTCGCTTACGCACAGCCGTATGGCTAACGCCTAACAGCTCTCCACACGCCCGCAAGGTCAATCCGTCAAAAAACAGTGAGTGAACAACGCGAACATCCTCCGCTCTCAAATTAGCAAGGGCCTCGTCAAGCAACTCATAGGCCACTTCACGGATTTCCTTTTCGCGTGCGTCTTCCTCATGCGCCTGGATGGCAGCTAAGTTGCCGCCAAGGGCATCCCAATGGCTTGCGTTCGAATCACCCGAAATTCCACGGTATGCAGCATCAGCAGAAAGCACACCGTGATAGCGGTCGCGCTCCTGTGCGTTTCGATCAGCGTTTTGCGTTTCGCACAAAGTCTTTGCAATTTCATAACTAACATCAACCGATACTTTTGTTCCGTTGCTCTCGTATTCCACGCGGCAATGGGTTTTGACGGGTTGGTTTTCCGACATCGCAGCCTCCTCCTTAAAATCAAAGGGAGGCCGGGTGCGCTCCCCGCCTTAAGCAGGGAAACTGTCTGTTTGGAAACCATCAGCGCGCGACGAAAACAAAAAGAACCAGCCGCGCCTCCCTAACGGGAAGAGCGGCTGGTTCTTTTTGGTGCATGCCGAAGAGCTCCGCCACAACCCGTTTTTTTAAGCAGGCTGGCGAACTAAGTCGACCAATTCGGTTGCCATGCGCCCCTTAATCTTGAGCGCCTAACTAAATAATTAAGTCATCTGACTGCTCCATTCTTGACCCTTAGACTAAAATAAAAATTCTTGTTTACCATTTCTTTTGTTGCTTATAAGAGAATAGAACCAACTAGCCGTTTGGGATATAGGGATGGAAACGGGAACACAATCGAGCATCGGGAGCAAGACGGGAATATGCGAAACAATAACGAAGCAGACCATGACGCCATCAACTGTAAAGAACTCTTGGAGTCGTTTATGGATACAGTACTCCAAGTTTATCTACCGAAAAACCACCATGTTTGGGGCATCAGTGACGACGACATGAAAGACTGCGGACTCAATGTATTACCTTCGATAGATTTTGTTCGTGACAGAATCAGAAAGAAGAAGGGTCACGCGCTAGATGAAGGAGTGCTTTCGCTTATCAAGGGGCTGCTAGCACTTGCATTCAACGATTGCATTACAAAAAGCCCTCAAGGCAAGAACTTCACCGCATTCGGCGTGTGCAAGAAAACAATCGCTTTTTTGAACGAAAGCTTCGAAGTAAATGCAAACGCTCTCAAAACGAGTTACTCGAACAGCCCGGAAGAGTGTTCTCGAAAATATAAAACATTACAAGACTGTGTGAATGAATTGTTTGCAATAGCAAGCGAAAACGCCAACAAAAATGATTATGTATCGAGGGCTGTGTTGACAGGAGTCATCGAAGATACGATTCTCACGTACTCCACAATACCGATTGAAGGAGACGATCTGGAAAACGAGATAATTCGGTATCAGAATATTTTCGTCGATGAGATGCACCTTGAAAGTCGAAATGGGTTTCATGCAAGTCTGAAGGACATTTTCGTAGAGCCCAATTTCTGTTATATGCGCAACGGTTCGACAGCAATCACTAATGACTTTACCATTACGGAATTCGTTGAAATGTTCGCGTGCGGACAAATCGAGGTAGTTGCCCCAGAACTAAGCAACAAAACAAAAGTGCTCACCTTGCTCGGACAACCCGGATCTGGCAAGACGAGTCTCCTTGCTTCCTTTGCAGACAAGCACGCCCATGGCCAATTCTGTCAAAACGTCGGAAATTTCTACTGCATCCGTCTAAGCAACTTAGCTGATTCCTCGTTCGCCGAATCACGAAATCCGATTTCGTTTCTCAGAAAACGCTTGAAGTTGCCAAACGCGCGATTTGATGACTGCTTAATCATGTTAGATGGGCTTGACGAGCTTTGTCTTCTGCTCTCTAGGGATGAAACCGTTGGCAGCTTCTACAGCAAGATTCTTGATGGAGTGAGCGCCTTTAAGAACTGTCGCGTACTGATTACCTCGCGATTTAACTATATAGATCTCAGTAAAATCAACGATAAGGCATCCCTGCTCGTCGAGGTCAAATCCCTGAATCGTAGTAAAGCTGATACCATGATTGAAAAACTGCAAGACACAAGAAGCCAACCGATTAATGAAACCGTCATCAATCAAATAGAAAAGAATTTTGAGGTATTTGACTTTCTGTCTGTACCCCTGCTTCTCTACACCATCTTAGCGCTTGAAATCACAGTTGACGAAACAGAGGGTATTGGCAGCCTCTATGACCGTATTTTTGAGGAAATAGCGAAGAAGCCCTATGGAGATGGAAAGACCCCAGAATACAATGGCACTATCGACTCAAGGGAACTTGCTAGGTGTCTCGCCTTGGAAATGCGGCGTAAATCAAGAAAATACTTGAGCTCGGCCGAAGCTGAAAACATTCTAAAAAGAAATACCTTGGAAAGTGTGCCCGAAAATCTTAAAAAGAAAGTCTGTGCGAATTACGGCATGACCTTCTATTATAAGAACGCCAGTGATGAAAACTTTGCCCCAGAGTTTATGCATCGAACGTTTGCTGAGTTCTTAGCGGCTGAAGGGATATACCTCAAACTCGCCGAAGCCGTTGAATCGGCCAAAAGCGTGGATTGCAATCAATGGTGGAGTGATTTTGACTACATGCTGGGCGCCGAAAGGCTCAGTAATGAAGTTTTGGCTTTCTTCAAATATAAGGTTGAATCAGGAAAGGTCAGCAAAAGTAAGATAATCGAAACTATGTCAAAGTGGCTCTTTGAGTCATACTTACCCTATGGCATGCTTTACCGGTCAGGAAGAGAAACCGAAGAGTCTTCATTCAAAAAGGCCAGTATGCTGTTGCTCTCATATTGGAGCATGATGAAAACAGTTGCCGAGGGTAAACCAATACTCGACAACCCTACGAATGCGCAGAGCCTATTCAACGGAATGGAGGAAGCTCTACACTATTCCTCTTTTACCGTCAGTTTCACAAACGAAAATATTACCTTATGCGACTTATCGGGAATGAATCTGTCCGATTGTGATTTTTCAGGTGCAGTGCTAAAAGGCTGCAACCTACACTCTACCAACCTTGAAAACTCAATTTTGGTAAATGTCGATTTATCATTTGCAAACATGGTAAACACAAATTTAAGCGGAGCAAAAGTAAACGGATGCCACCTTGAATGCGCAAGGCTTGACGGAACAGCAAGCAATTGGAAAAACCGAAGTAAATCAACTGTGTTCATCGAAGAACAGCAACTAACACTATATCCGCAGCTTAAGGAATGCCGATATACATTCATCACGCCCACCCACAATCCATCAAAAGACCCGTGGGTGATCTTTAATCCGAAAACCGCCTACGACAAGGATCACACAACCACCGTCGTACGACTTTTCGACACTCGAGAATGGGGCTATTTATACAGAAAAGAGGCACTCAAACAAGCCGCCTCAGATGGAGAGATATACTACTATTCAGTTACGGAAACGTGCTAGCCACAGGCAGGACCGAACTAATCACTGCATAAAGAAACGCTTTGTAAACAGATCGGTTTATCGGACATAAAAACCCTAATCCAAATGGGACTTCATATTTTCTCCATGGTGTCAGGCACCTATTGACTTTAAAACCGAATAGAAAGCCCCACGAACAAGCTGGCTTAAAAGCACTCTTCATCAGAGGCTTAGATACCTGTGCGTAAATTTCAGTGTGGATGTTGGTTTTAGTTGTCAAAGTTAAATCGTTTTTGCTTGTGATGCCTGGTCAAACATTGTAAAACTTAGAATTACCCCACTCAATCAAAGAGAACCAAACATTCAGAATCGATCCGCGTCGTACACAGCCTCAAAACAACCTTTGGAAATGCTTTCGATTGTTATTCCGTAGATTTTAACGAACGACATCTTGGACTTTTTTGCAGCAATAAGACCTTCAGTCGTAAGCTCAACGCCAACATTCGTAATGTCATCTTTCAAAACATCTGAACGTACAATAAGACCCATTGATTCAAGAATTCTGAGTATATATTCGTAATCATATTCAGTGCACCCCAGCACAACCTCATCTATATACCAAAACCCCTCAAGCGCCTTCACAACGTCGCGCACATTATCAACAACACCGCGATTACGTCTTTTTCTCACATAATATTCGACCTTTGCTTCACGAGGAATATCCCAAACCTCATTAGAGAATACTGCTCCACGAATACGACCTTCTTCAAGCCAAGTTTTTACTTGTCTTTTTGATTTCTTATATCTTTTTGCATACTCATCTTCGTTCATTGGACACCTTTTTGTAGGCTTAAATGACTTATTTACTCATATAAATGACCAAGAAGTTTATCTCTGCGTCTCACTTGTGAAGAGCTCAATGTTTCAACCTTGCAGGCAAATACCTTTCGTAAATTATCGCTCCACTCCCACCCAGGAAGGTCGATATTTGGTTGATCTGCATAGCAACCAATAGTGTAAAAAGCTATCGCAATTCCGATGTCTTCCAATTCCGACTCAGTTAATTGAAGCGAATAATCAAAGAGAAAACGTTTATTTGGCGCAGGACCAATTGTCACCCTGTCAAACGATGCCAGACACGAAGGAAGCCCCTGGTCTTCCTTCAACGCTGTTTCAGAAACAATATCACTCGCGTTTAGAACGCTTTTCTTTCCCCCATTGGAGACCATAAACCATATATGCTCAGACAAATATTCCGCTTCAATTTCCTTCCCCCTACGGCCATAAACCCTAAGACCATGCATTAGGCGAAGTAAATGATGATCAACCTGTTGAGCTAGTTTTTTTCGAGTTGTATGTCTATAACTCTTCACTTCAGCAAGACCAACGACGACTATATCAGACTCTCGCATTCTGCTATCAGGTACCGCATTCCCCTGTTCACACTCATGTTGGTAGTCAAGTGAGCTAGAGAGAAACAAAATATCGGCAGCCTGAGCCCACCGCCCAGCACAATGGCTATCTCCCGCGCGGCTCATTTGAGGAGAACGACAATATCTCGCAAGCTTCACGCAACTCGAGCTTGGTTTCTGCAATTTCGAATCGAGATGCTTTCTGCAAAACGAAAGAGCAAGGCGTTCCGCCAATACGCCTTTCGGTTTCACTATCATTTGAGAAAGTAAATAATCGACTGCTCGTTGGATTTCGATGCTACTCAAAGAATCATCAGCAAGTAAAACCCGTTCGATAATTTCACGTACGTAGCGTTCGTGCGGAGAGACACCAACGCTCAGCAAAGTTTCTAAAAACAAATCCCCCGCAAGGTTTTCAGTTTCTTCTTCCGTTTCGGACGAGGAAACCGCCTCTGCAGACTCCAGCAGCATATCCCACACCGCTTCGTTCTCACATACTCTAGATACGTATCGCTCTTCACTCATTGAAAACCCTCCTTTTAGGCTCTCCATGATCCCATGGGGTTTTCCTCCATTTCTCACTCTTTTCTGCTCGACCCCAAAAAAGCTGTTAGCTTTAGTGGGGTTGCATAAAGCTTCCTGATCACGTGGGGTTTCTGCACAAATCCAAATCAACCCACTCATCAAACGTAATTTTGTCGCGATCTAAACGAGTTTGCCAATAGCACGTAATACCCGGTTTGACCAGGAGCCTTTGTTTTTGACGATTGGTATATAAGGCCGTCTCTCTCGGAAGGCTCGGTCTCGGGCCCACTATGGAAATTTTGTTTTGTGCTACGTTAATAAACTGCGGCATTTCATCCAAGGAAAGTTTACGAATAACCTTTCCTACACGCGTAATTGATTAGGTCAAGTTAGAGACAAAATTATTTGGGGAATGAAAAGAAAATTATAGAGGATGTGTCTCAAAACTACGTCGTTTCATTGAGACAGAAATTCATAACTCATCAATCATAGACGATTGAAGCCTTCGCAGCCAGAGTGGCTGCTTCTTTTTGATGTTTACAATTTACTCAAATGTACTTATAATGTCAATGGAATGATTACAAGGATTGAGGGTGGCATGGTTAAGAAAATATCTATAGACGTTGACGACCAAGTCTACGATCGCTTCCAAGCGGCGCTGAAGCTTACCGACAAGGAAGAAGGCGCTGCCATCGAAGAAGCGATGAAGGCTTTTATCGCTCAGTCCTTTGCTGAAGTAATCGGCGAATACCAGCCCTCTACCGACAACGCAAGGAAGTACTGGGGCAAAGCCGCTAAGCGCATTCCTCGTTGGGCATGCCATAACGAGCAATACAACCACAAGATTATCGCCGCCTATTTCGAGGCGATTCGCTTAGACGGCAAGGCAACGCTCCCCCGCATCGAGGAGCTTTGCGCCGACAAGGAGCAGGAACGGTTTTATGTACCGACATTTCGAACTAACTACGCACAGATGAAAGCAGACGGCCCCAAGACGCATGGGCGCGTCTTCGAGGACAACGGATTTGAAGTATGGATATGGAAAGAGGTAGCAGACGTAATGGATGCATATAGCTACGCATTTATCGATTTAGATTAAACAGTATGCGTTTATTCGCTTAGACGCATACCATTGCAGTACGTGCGCGATTGAGCTGCAAAGGCTGGCGGAATCCGCATTCAAGGGAGTTCCAGCAGGAACTCCCTTGTTATCGTCAGGGTAAGGAGTAGGACAATAACCTCCATCCATTGACGGCAATAGCTTTATTGCAAATCCTTTGTCTGTCAACTAGCCAGCGATTCTAACCTTCGCCTCATTGGTGACGCTAATGCCGCTATTCCAGAAATTATTTTCTTCGAGAAGCGTTGAAACCTCTTCATATACAGGAGCCTCGGCCCTTGGATCTCGAATAGTTATCACAATGCAAAAATCCTGCGAAAGATCCTCGTAATTAGCAAGAGCCTTTCTTTCAATATGATCTCGATATAGACCACATGCGTACAGATACCAAAGCTTGCCCTCGCTGACTTTGTCTCTATTGGCGTTTGTCAAATCCTCTAAATCAATCGCATATTTCTTAACCGGCGAGTACTTACCGCCATGCTTTATCAGCATACGCTCTCTTTGCGCAAAGCTCGTTTCGGTTGTCTTCAGCTTCGTTTTACTGTATGGCGTTTCGAGAAGCAGGTTTATAGGATTGCTTCGCCCGATCGGATTAAGCGTTAAAGGGCTCTGGATGTCTCTCTCACGTTTCTCGTCATATGCGCCGAACTTTACGTCGATATCAGACTGGCAGTACTCACCGCCTTGAGAGGCGTCGAGCACCGGCGAATAAACGACCGTTAAAGTAATTTGGCCGGTGTAGTAACCATCCTTTACTAGAGATGGCGGCATAGGGAAATCCATGATATCGATCTTTTGACCACGCACCAGAGTTCCCCTCAGAACGAGAGTCGCGCTATGCTCGTCATCAGACAGAATCGACTCCATCGAAGAAGGGACACCAAACCCAATCTCTTTAACTTTTTCATCAGCAGGAATCAACGTGTCACCTGGAAAAATGCCGGAGTGGACTATCAGCGCCTTCGTAAGCAAAGGGTCAAATTCATCATCGATTGCGTTTTGTATATTCGCGGCCAGGGAAGCAACTCTCGGAGTGGAAAAGCTAGTGCCCACGTTCAGCGAACCCGAATCATCGTCAACGCCAAATGAGCGAACGTCAGTAGTCGTCATCTTTCCATCCGGAAGGAACCCGACATTCCCACCATAATGCGACACTTCTGGCTTAACGATAAACTCTGGGCCGGGCCCTTTGCGGGAGAATGGCGAGGCGCAGCCCTTCTCGGCCAAATCATACTGCCCTTTTTCATGAGCGACCGAACCGACCGTTATGCATCGAACCGAATCTGCACCAGCATGAAGCCTTCCCTTTATACCGGAACGATCGGGAGAACAATTCCCAGCAGATTTGCAGATTAGAACGCCGTACTCATCTTGTATCTCATCGAGAGCTTGCCCGAAATCTGAAAACGCGTTGTCCTCGATAGGGGTCGCAATGCTTAAAGACAGATTCCATATTTTAATTTTTTCGCAATTTAGCTTGACCGCGCATCTAATTGAGTCGATCAAATCGTCTTCTTCAATGCCGTCAGCGGGAAATACCGCCGCATCAAAGACTTTAGGCTGAAGCCCTCCTACCCAGTGCGCCTGCTGAAGCAAATCGCCATATGAGGCGACACCTGCAACAAAGGTACCATGGGCAGGGTTTATATCTTCTTCGGAAAAAGGCGACCATCGGTTCCCTACTATCCATGGCTTAAGGTGCTTGACGGGGGCAATGCCGCTGTCAAGCACGCCTATTACGGGATAATCGAGGGCCTCATCAGGAGTTGTGATGTCCGGGAGTCCTTCGATATCAGAAAGAGAATCTAGAACTGCGCTATATCTCGGCATAGGTCGAAAAGAGAATAGCGTCTCGGAAGCTGCGCCATCGACAAT
>NZ_JAVWUP010000066.1:0-14031 GCF_036667095.1 Gordonibacter sp.
GAACCGGGTAAGCAGCCTTCTCGAAACGGTCTTTGGACGGCATGCCGGTTCGGTGTGCGCTCCTGAGCGCTCGAAGGTTTCGGTCTGATCTTGCCCCCTCTCGGTCTTGCGCCGTGTTTTCTCGGTATTCCCGGAAACGTTACCGATGACCGACACTCGGCTGGAGTATAGTTTCCTTCAACCGCAGTCGTTCAAACGGAGCAGTGTATGGAAACCAACGACAACACGAACGGCGAGCCTGAGGTGCCTTCGGGCTACCGTCCCCTCCAGCCCCTCGGCAAGCACGGCAAGCACGGTCGGGACGCCTCGCGCGACCGGGCGAAGGTGCCCGGCAGTCAGAGCCCCTCGGGCTCGCCTCTCGATGCGGGTGCCGTCCAGCCGGCCTCTACGAGCCGGATGAGCGCCGCGCAGCCAGCTTCTACCAGTAGGATGGCCGCCGTCCCGCCGCCCTCCCCGTCGTCAACCGGCTCGATACCCCTTGGCCATGCGGGTGCGGGCGCGAATGCGGATGCCGGCTTCTCCCAGGGGCGATTCGACATGCCCGGTTCGCATAAATCGCCCACCTCGCGCAAGCCTTTCATTATCGTCGGCGTGGTCGTGGCTTTGCTGCTGGCAATCTACGTGGGCGTTGCCGTCTACTTCACATTCCACTTCATGCCGAACACGAAAATCGGCGAGTCTGACGTCTCGCTCATGTCGGCGACCGATGCCGAGGGCGCGGTTGCCCAGGTGGTGGGCGCTTACCAGTTCTCGCTGCAGGGACAGGGTCTTGAAGTCAAGCTAAAAGGCTCCGATCTGTCTTCCTCGCAAAGCGCCACGGATGTTGCCCGCGAGGCTATGGCGGCGGCCAGCCCGTGGGTTTGGCCGCTGGAGCTGGCGCAACAGCACGACGAGACCGAGAAGCTCTCCGTGGCGTTCAGCGACCTCAAAGCCAAGGACGCCGTACGCGAAGCCGTCAACGCCCATAACGCGTCGGCTGTGGGCCCGGTCGATGCCGCTATCGCCTTCGACGCGGCAAAGGGCGCTTATGCGGTGACTCCCGAGCAGATAGGCACGAAACTCGAGGCAGATGCAGTGGTAGATGCCGCTTGGAAGGCCGTCTCCTCCCTGTCGCCCTCCCTGACCGTGGGCGACGACTTCCTGCAAAAGCCCGTTGTCACCTCCGACGACGCGCGGCTGGTTGCGGCCGTCGATACGGCAAACGCCATGGCCGGTGCCAACTTTGCGCTCACCATGGGCAAGGACACTGCAGCTAAGGTGGATGCCTCGCTCATCTCCCAATGGATCAAGCTCGGCGACGACTTCTCGGTCACGTTCGACGAGGCGGCGCTCGCTGCATGGGCGAACGATCTGGCGAAGGCGTGCACCACCGTGGGCACCACCCGTGCCTATACGCGCCCCGACGGCAAGCAGATTACCGTGTCGGGCGGCGTCTATGGTTGGGAGGTCAAGACCGACGAGCTGGTGGCGCAGGTGAAGGAAGGCGTGACGGCAGCGCGCACCGACCCGTTGGAAGTTCCCTGCGGCGCGAAGGGCGATGCCTACCACGGTGCGGGCAAGCAGGACTGGGGCAACCGCTACCTGGACGTCGACCTGTCCGAGCAACATGCGCGCTTCTACGACGAGTCGGGTGCGATCATCTGGGAATCGGACATCATAACCGGCATCCCCGACGGCCAGCACGACACGCCCGCGGGCGTGTACTGGGTCAACCGTAAGGCGAGCCCGTCCACCCTCAGCGGATACCAGGGCGATGCGAACATCTACAACACGGAAGTCCAATACTGGATGCCGTTTGTGGGCGATGCCGTCGGCTTCCACGATGCGGACTGGCAAAGCGCGTTCGGCGGCACCCTCTACAAGGATGGTGCCGGAAGCCATGGGTGCGTGAACCTGCCGCCCGCAAAAGCCCAGGAGCTCTACAGCCTGCTGGTGGAAGCCGACACGGTAGTGTGCCACTGGTAGGAGCGCGGGGTTTCCTCAGCTAAGGGATCGTGCAGCCCTTTTTATGGGATTGCCGGAGCAGAGTGTCAAGGGTAGAAGTTTCGACTGTAAGTGAAACTTCTACAAAATTGCATCAAAGTTTCGTTCATAGTCGAAACTAGTAACCATATATGATAAAGTTTCGTCCATGGTCGAAACTTTAGGCGGTGGTTCCCATGATCAAACGCAAAGAATACGAAGAGGCTCTTCGGCCTTTCGTAGGAAAAAATATAATCAAGGTGTTGGTGGGCGCACGTCGTGTCGGGAAATCAACGTTGCTCAAGCTCATTCGCGAAGGCCTCGAAGAGCAAGGCGTCTCTCGCGATGCTATGGTGCACATCGACTTCGAATCGGCCCGCTTTTCCAAAATGACTACCGCTGATGCGCTCTCTGCGTATATCGCGCAACGCGTCGATCCGACGAAGAAGCATTACGTGTTCTTTGACGAAATCCAAGAGGTGCAGGGTTGGGAAAAAGCTCTCAGGTCGTTTATGGTCGACTACGACATTGATTTGTATGTGACTGGATCAAACGCGCGCATGCTTTCAAGCGACTTGGCAACCTACATTACCGGTCGCTATGTGCAAATCCCGGTGTTTCCGTTCTCGTTCGCCGAATTCTTCCGGGCCTTTCAAGCGGTAGGACAGGGTCCTAATTCGCGGAAGGCATTTGCTCGCTACGTCGAACAGGGAGGCTTTCCTTTTCAATACGACCTTGAATTCGAGAAAGACGCCTCTCTGCAATATCTTCAAGATGTTTATTCGACGATCCTTCTTAAGGACGTCGTGCAGAAAAACGAGTTTCGCGACACCGATCAACTCTTGCGCATTATGCAGTACGCCATACAAGAGATAGGCCATTCGTTCTCGGCTAAGAGTGTGTCCGACTATCTGAAGAGCGAGCACCGCTCGGTTTCGGTGGATACCGTCTACAACTATCTGCGAGCGGCCGAGGCGGCCTGTCTGCTGTACCGCGTGGGGCGCGAAGATGCAATAGGTAAGAAGACTCTGAAGTTCAACGAGAAGTTCTACCTGGTAGATCATGGTATTCGGGAGGCGCTTGGATATAGCAATACAGCCTCGATCGACCAGGTGCTCGAAAATATTGTCTGTATGGAGCTGAAGCGGCGCGGGTATTCCGTAACCGTTGGAAAGGTAGGCCAGAAGGAGGTCGACTTCATAGCGCGCCACGGCGATGAGATTGCCTACTATCAGGTTGCTTACTTGCTTGCCGATGAGAAGGTGATCGAACGGGAGTTTTCAGCGCTTGAGGCGGTGTCCGACAATTACCCGAAGTACGTTCTTTCTCTTGACGAGTTCGCGCCTGAGAGGGGCGGCATCAAAGGAGTTAACCTGATCGATTGGCTGCTTGGCTGAGCGGGAGGGGCGCTGGATGTGAGAGAGTCAAGATTTTTCGTGATGTAGGCCTGAGGGCTAGGTATAGAGGGATTGAAAGACGATGGAGAAAACAAGTTGCGATCATGAAGGGGGAGGTTGATCCTGTTCGAGGTAAATCGAAAAATGACAATCACCGGCTAATGTGGGTAATTTTGGCCATTATGATATCGTTAACACTCGTATCGCGCACGGTCTATCCCGTCGTGCCGTCCAAGACCGAGTACGCGCTGACCCCGCTGGGGCAGACGTTCCTGCCTGTTCTCCATGCAATGTGCGCGTGGGGTCAGGCTTACCTTGATCGCGCCGATGTCGATTGTTCGGCGGAATAGTGCCCGTCTTTACTTGAGCGGTGTTGCGCTAGTGCGTCATGGACAAGCATGTCATCTGGTGGCTCTAGGGCATTCCGGATGTTGAGCGTGTAGAGGAGTGGTTGACGGTGCTCGCATAAAGTCAACCAGTGCTCGCTTGCGTCAAGCGTTGGTGTTCCTGCATACTGGATCTCAGAAATACAACCGAAAGCATCCGCTGCCTTTGAGCGGGACGAGCGAAGATGCACGATTAAGAGCATCGGGCGAGGAACGGGCATGCATGACATCAATATTGGGACGACTATCGTGCGCGAGCGTCGAGCGAGGGAAATCACGCAGGGAGAACTAGCGAAGCATCTTGGCGTGACGAAAGCTGCCGTTTCGAAGTGGGAACTGGGGCAGAGCTTGCCTGATGTGGCGCTTCTTCCGCGTATTGCAGCGTTTTTTGGACTCTCGCTTGATGGGCTATTTGATTACCGCCCTCAGCTTTCAGCCGAGGAAAACGATGCGTGTTACTTTGACCTCATGGATCTCTTGGCTAAAGATGCAGATGCTGCTTGCGAGCGCATTGATGCACTTGCGGCTGATTATTACACTTGTTGGCCGCTGTTGATGCGACTAGGTTCTTTGTATATGAGTGCTGTGTCGTGCCTTCCCGAGCGCAGTGACGAGCTTATGCAAAAAGCAGCAACGCTATTTGAGCGCGTTGAGTGTCAAAGCAAGGATGTGGAGCTCATTCAATCGGTGCGCTTCATGCGTGCCATGCTGTTGAGCCAGCAAGGGGGTTTGGATGAGGCCATTGCATTGGTCGAGGACATAAAACCTGAAAAGCCGTTTGTTGCCGAAACCGTTTTAGGAACGTTGTATCAGCAGCGGGGCGATGATGAGGCCAGTTTGGCGCTTTATCAAGACATGCTATTTTGGAGCGCTTCTTCTGTCATGAATTCTCTTTCTATGCAACTTCATCTTTGCGCCAGCATTGTCGGCGACCGCCTGGGTGCCTTGCTTCAGGCGGGTGAAGGTATGATTCAGGGATTTGATTTTGAGCGATACTGCCCCTCTGAAGCGCTCGGTTTCTACGGTGGTGCAGCTACCGCGTGCCTGGAAAGCGGCGAAAAGGAACGCGCGCTGCTCTATCTTGGGCGGTTTGTCGGCCTGTTGGATGACGTGGGTCATGAACCTTTCATGGGGAGAAACCACCCGGTGCTTTACGACCGTATTCCAGAAACGGTCGACAGTGAACCTGCTGCGTCGCGTATGGCTCAGGTGCAGTACGATCTTTTCGATATGAAGAATCAGTACAAGCAATTGGTTTTTGGATATACCGTTTGGGATGGCTACGCTGACGACGAGCGCTTCACGCCCTTGCTTGATCGTCTTTCGAAACTGTAAAGGTGACATGAGATGGCTGATTGCCCGAGGGCTGCTGCGTCTTGCGCTGGGATAGACGAGGTATTGCGCGTTGAGGGCCTTGCGTACAGCTACGGCAAGGATGCGGTATGGGACGATGTTTCGTTTGCGCTGGGGGCGGGGCAGGTTGCGTTTCTGGAGGGGCCGAATGGGGCGGGGAAGTCGACGCTTTTGCGCTGCCTTGCCGGGTGGAATGCGGTGGAGCGTGGCGAGATGCTGCTTTGCGGCGAGCGCTTTAGGGGGACGAACCGCGCGCAGCGCGCGCAGATTGCGTTCGTTCCCGACGTGCCAGCTTTCTATGATGATCTGACCGCCGCCGAGCATATTCGCTTTATGTTGAGCGCGAACCATGTTCCCGTCGAAGGGAGCCGTGCGGAATTGCTCATGGAGGAGTTCGGCTTGGCGGCGCATGCGGGGCATCTGCCCTCGTCGTTTTCCCGCGGCATGCGGCAAAAGCTCGCCTTGGTGTTGGCGTTTGCTATTCAGCCTCGCCTGCTGTTGCTTGACGAGCCGTACGGTCCGCTTGACCGAGACTCGTCTGTTGTTTTGAGCAGGTTGATCGCCGAGGCGCGCGAGTGCGGCGCGGCTGCTTTGGTGAGCTGTCATCATGATGTTCCCGCGCTGAACCCCGAGGTTCTTTTCCGTTTAGAGGACGGCAGCTTGCGGGCTGTCGAGCGGGGGTGAGCAGCCATGTTGGGTGATATGCGCCTGCTGGCTTGGCTGCGCATTCGCCAGGCACGGACGACGCTGCTGTATCTGCTGTGCATTCTGGGGTCGGACTTTCAGCATGATCGCAGCAGAGGCGAGCGCATGTACCAGCTTTATTCAGTCGTTGTTGTAGGCATTTGTCTCGTGCTTATGTGGGCGGCGCTGCTGAGCGCTGCGGTGGACGTGTTTGTTTTAGCGGGGCCGGAGATTTCGTCGATGCTGTTCTTTGGAGCGCTGCTTGTTCCGGTCGCGTTGTTTGTCGGGCGTGGCGTGGATGGTTTGCGGGCGTCGGTCGTGAAGTTTTCGCGCCCTGACATCGCCTTCATTGCGGCGAGCTCGCTTGATGCGCGCTCTGTTGTTGCGGTAGGATTCGCGACTTCGGGTTTGGCAGCTGCGCTCGTTGCTGGTTTCGCAGGCTACTTGGTTGGCGTGTGCTTGGACGCGGGTCTGGGTATGGTGGTGAATCCGCTGGTTGCGTCGTTCTTGGGGGTGATGCTGGTGCTTGCGGCCGAAGGAGGGGCGTGGCTTGTCGGGGTAGGGCGCCTGGTGCTTGAGCGAGGGCGGCGCCGATGCGCTGTGGTTGCGGCGCTTGTTGTTGTAGGGTTGGCGTTGGCTTTCCTTTGCTGCTGGCTGGTTTTTAGGGCGACTCCGGAAATCTTGTTGATTGGCACGGGGCCGGGCGTGGTTTGCGCCGGTGCGGCCGTGTTGCTTGCGGGGGAGCTGGCTGCCCTGGTGGTGCTTGTGTCGCGCATCGACATGACGGTTGTGATCGAGCAAAACGCCCTGTACGCCGACCTTCAGCCGTTTGGGGTGCTGTCGCCCCTTGATCCTGCTTTGGTAAGCGACTACCGACGGCGAAGAAAGCTGGCGGGGCGTCGGCCGATCCTTCATCTTCCGGCCCAGATGGGAGGTTACGCCTTGGTTGCGCGTGCGGCGTTGTCGATGATTCGCCAGTTCGAGGGGTTGCCAAGTCTGATTATGCAGGGGGCGACAGCTGCGCCGCTTGGCGTGCTTGCGCTGTCGGGCTTCGGTGGTCTGATTGCCTTTTTGTTTTGGGCTATGATGCTCTTGTTGGTTCCTCAAGGCGTGCAGGTGGCGACGCGAGCGTTTCGCGACGACGTGCGCGTTCGACTGGTGCGCGACAGGCTGCCCTTCGATACGCTGGGGCTGTTGGTTCTCGATTCGCTGCCATCGTTTGTCTTGGTGAGCGTGGTGTCATGTGTGACGGTGGCATTCATGCCTTTGCCGAGCATCCCCCTGGCGCTGGGGATGGCGCTGTCCGTTTTGATGAACGCCGCTCTCTTTTTGAGTTGCGGGTTCGATGCGATTCGGCTGTTTCCGCATGGGCCGCGCCCAACGTATGAGATGGGTGCCCTTGCGCTGGTGGCGGTGACGCTGTTGCTCTCGTTTTTGCCTCACCCGCTGTTGCTTCTTGCGGGCATGGCGGTTGTGTGCGTGGCAGTTGCGATGGTCGTGCGCGGCGGAGTCGAGTGCGCGCGCTAGGCGAAGGCTTCGAGGATGCGTGTCCCTGCCGCAGCGCAAGCCCGTCAGATTGCAGGAGTCTTTGCCAGATACGATTTGCAGGTTGTGCCTATGCAGCTTCGGAATCGCTCGGCATAGGCTGCCAGGTGGTTGTCGAGCGGCGGGTCGGCCCGATGCGCAAAGCCTACCGAGAACGAGGCGGCACCCTCGATGGGCATGAACAGCAGTTCGTTATTCTCGCTGCCCAAAAGGTAGGCGCTAAAGGTATCGCTGAAGGTCACGGCTTGTCCGGTCTCGACGTATTCGTTCATCATCTCGATGTTTGACGTGTGCATGATGATGTTCTCGAAAGGCTTGTCCGCGAACGTGTCCGCAATCACGCTTTCGAGCACCGGCTCGCTGTAGTATGCCAAGGGCAGGCGGACGACCTCGTCGACGGAAATGCGCTGGCGTTTCGGTGAGATGAGCCGCTTCGTTCCCATGAGCATGAGCCTCGACTCGAACAGCGGAGCGAAGGTGACGGCGGGATTCTGCGCGAGGGTCTCCCGCATCGTGGCGCTGACGACCACCATGGCCAAAGTAGCGGAGCCTGCGTCTTCGCGTGCGAGGTCGGCGAGGATTTCGGGAAAGCCCCTTTCCACCAGGGCCACGTTGCGCAGGTCGTAGGCGTCGAGCCGATCCTTCATGAAGGAGAACATGCCGCTGGCCACGAATGGCATGGCCGTCAGGCGGACGGTCTTCGCGGGTCCTACGGCGCCGACATGCTTGCGCATGCCGGCGAGCAGGTTTTTTTGGCTCTCGATGCAGGCGCGCGCCAGAGGCGCAAGGTCTCGTCCGGCCTCGGTCAGGCGTACCCGCTTCCCCGTGCGCTCGAACAGGGTGGTGCCAAGCTCGCGCTCGAGCGCTTGGATGGATTTGCTCAAGCCCTGCTGCGATACGTACAGATGACGTGCGGCCAGCGAAAACGAACCCGCTTGGGCTATCTCGAGAAAGTATGTCAGCGATTCGATGCGCATAGGCGCTCCCCATCCGGTCGAACTGCTACATAGTATACAACCCTTGGTTGTGGATTGCTAACCCTTCCGTGTTGGACAGCCTCATCTGGCGGTCGTAGGATAAAGCCAGCGGGATTGACGGCCGATCAGTGCCGAGCCCGCGACCGAATCTTCACGAAGTCCTTCCGCGCGTGCGCGGAAGTATGCTGGGTCAAGCATGTCGAGACGAGAGGAGCGGTTCTATGGCAATCAAGAAAACCAGAACGCAGTGCACAACCTGTCACGCACGATGCGGGGTGTTCGTGTACTCGGAGGGCGACAAGATCGTCAAGATAGAAGGCGATCCCGACAACCCGAAGTCGCACGGCGTCATCTGCGGTGCGGGCATGTCGCAGCGTGAGATACACAACAACACCGATAACCGCCTGCTGCACCCGATGAAGCGCGTCGGCGAGCGCGGAAGCGGCCAGTGGGAGCAGATCACCTGGGAGGAAGCGCTCGACACCATCGCGGACAACTGCAAGCGCATCGCGGCCGAGTACGGGCCCGAGGCCATCATCACGGGGCAGGGTACGGGTCGCACGACGAACCACTGGCACATTCGCCTGAACTCGTCGCTGGGCCTAGAAACCTGGTCGCTCGTGCCCACGCATGTGTGCCTCATGCCGCACATCCTGCCGAACGCCATCAGCCTGGGCATCTTCAGCCCGGCCGAGGGCGACCTGGGCAATTCGAACACCATCGTGCTCTGGGGTCAGAACCCCGCCATGGAGCGTGCGTTCACGCAGGTCATATATGACCGGCAGAAGCAGGGTGCGAAGCTGGTGGTTATCGACACCCGCTTCCAGGACATGTCCAAGCATGCCGACCTTGCTATCCAGCCACGCCCCGGCACCGACGCGGCGCTGGCGCTCGGAATCATACGCGAGGTTATCAAGAACAAGTGGTACGACCCCGACTGGATCGACAAGTGGACCTACGGCTTTGACGAGCTGGTTGAGCGCGTTGAAGAGTGGACTCCCGAAAAGACTGCCGATGTGTGCGAAATCGAGCCTGAGCAGGTGCTCGAGGCGGCGCGTATTATGGGAACCTGCGGCCCGGTCGGCATGATGATCGGCCTCGGGCCTGGCTGCATGCACTCCAACGCCATCCAGAACGGCCGTGCCCTCGCGTGCCTCCAGGGACTTTTGGGCTGGATCGACGTGCCGGGCGGCGTGAGCGTGCCGCTGTCGTTCTCCGTCATGCTCGACGACAAGATCACGCTGTGGGATTCGTCGAAGGACCCAGGGCGACCCGACTTGTTCTCGTTCGGCGGCGAGGAGTATCCGCTGTACAAGTCGTTCGGCCGCTCGAACGACCCGCATGCCACCTTCCAGGCCATCCTCACCGGCGAACCGCGCCCGGTGAAGGCGTTCATTGCCGTCGCGAACGACCCGCTTTTGTGCTACGAGAACACGAACCTCACCTACGAGGCCATGACCTCGCCGAACCTGGAGTTCATCGCGGTGAAGGACTACTACCTGTCGCCCACGGCGAAGCTGGCCGACATCGTGCTGCCCACCGCCGACTGGTCGGAGCGCTGCACGTATGACGAGGAGATCGACGGCAACCTTCTCCTTGCGTTTGACCAAGCCGTGCCGGCGCCGGGCGAATGCTGGGACGACTGGCGCTTCTTCTTGGAGTGGGGCCGTCGCATCAAGCCGGAAGACTGGCCGTGGGCCAACGAGAAGGACATGGTGCTCTGGCGTTTGAAAGAGTTCTATGGACTCGATCTGACCTGGGAGGAATTCCAGGCGGTTCCCGCTCGCTCCACCGAGCCGGGCGGCAAGGCCGGGGCGTACGTGGAGAAGAAGTACGAGAAGGGCATGCTGCGCCCCGATGGGCAGCCGGGATTCTCCACCGCCACCGGGCGCATCGAGTTCTCCTGCCCGTCGATGACGCACTTCGGCTACGACGCGCTGCCCGACTACACCGAGCCGGCTGAGAGTCAGCGCAGCCAGCCGGAGCTCGCTCGGGACTACCCGCTCACGCTTATCACCGGCCATCGCGTGTACTCGTTCTTCCATTCTGCCTGGACGAACGTACCCTCACAGCGCAAGTTGTACCCCGACCCCTTCGCGTTGGTACACCCCGATGATGCTCGGGCTTACGGCATCACCGACGGCGAATGGATCACCATTTCCTCGCCGCGTGGCCACATCATCTCGAAGGCTGAGGTTACGCGTGAGATAAAGAAGGGTGTCATCGCGGTGCCGCGCCCCGCATGGCGCGACGAATGTCCCGAGCTTGGGCTGCCTGGCTATGGATGGGACAAGGCCAACGGAAACATCCTCGTGCCCTCCAAGCCAGCCGACCCCGGCTACGGCGCCACGCCCATGCGCTCGTCGCTGTGTAAGATCGAAGCGGGAAGGGGGGACCTGTAATGAAGAGGACCGACGGAGGCGGCATCGCCCTGCTGCTCGACCTGGACGACTGCACGGGATGTTTCGGATGCGAGGCGGCGTGCCGCGAGACGCACCGCTACCCCTACGACGAGGATTGGATGCGGGTGGAGCGCCGCAAGCCCTTCGTGGTGGACGGCGAACTGCGCCAGTACCATCTGGTGGCACCGGTGCTGGACAAGTGCCGCGCCTGCTATGATGCGGACCCGAACCCCTTGTGCGTGACGGGTTGCCCTGCCGGGGCGCTGAAGATCGGTACGCTGTCCGAGATGGCGAAGGAGGCCGAAGGGCGGCACTGCACCATATTCACGGCGTAGATTGCTTTCGGGGGTGTGGCTCGTCCGGGCCGTATCCCCGTAAGGCGTTGATACTCACCTGTCGGGGCCCTCCTCTGCCCTGGCAGGTGTTTTTTTGGGTGCGCAAGAGGCTTTCGGCAAAAGTTCGGGCGTGCCTGTGGGCCGTGGTTTCCGGGGGGACGTATAATCGTGCGAGCGGTTGCAGACCGGCGAAGCGGTCCAGGCGCGACGTGATTGCCGGCATACGGACTCAATCCATCCTGGAGTGCCTGGTTGCCAAAGAGGCGATCCGCGTTGTTGGTCGAAGGCGTTTTCGCGCGTAAGGAGTTGACGGTGGTTTTTTACCTAGAGGAACAGGTGCGGCGTCCGGCCGAGCTAATCGAAGCGCTTGCGCTGGTATGGGAGCGCTCGGTGTGCGTAACACACGGGTTCTTATCCGAGGACGCTATCGTGGGGATGCGGCCCGAAGTGCGCGGTGAGCTTGCGGCGCATCAACGCGGACGTGAGCCTGTCGGAGGACGATCGCCGCAACCTTCTCTGCGAGTTGTTCGGAGCCGTAGGCGAGGGCTCTGCGGTGGCGACCGGCACGCAGGTGGATTACGGCTACCATATCTTCATGGGGAAGGGGTGCTATTTCAACTTCAATGCCACGTTTCTGGACGGGGCTTGCATCTCGTTCGGTGACGACGTGTGGGTAGGGCCCTGTTGTACGTTCGCCACGCCGCTTCATCCGCTGCTCGGTCGTGAGCGGGCTATGCGCCACGGTGCAGACGGCACCTCACACCTTGCTGAGCGCAACCTGCCCATTACCGTTGGAAGCGATGTGTGGCTGGCGTCAAACGTGACGGTGAACCCGGGCGTGACCATTGGCGATGGCGCCGTTGTCGGTTCGGGCAGCGTAGTGACCAAGGATATCCCGCCGCGCATGTTGGCCCTCGGCAACCCTTGCCGCGCAGTGCGCGAGATAACCGAGCAGGACAGTGTGGCCGACCTGCTTGCAAAGGCGGGTGTCGCTTAGCGTAGGCGAGTGGGTGCGGTGGCGGTTTCCTTAATCGCTCGTAATAGGTGGTTTTGAGGATATAGAAGCTGTGCTTGTCGCACTCAAATCCGGATACGAGCTCGTCGGAGCCGACGTGGGTGTGATGGGCGATTCGAAGAAAGTGCGCCGAAGTATGATACTCAGGAAGGCGAGATGCGCGCCCTTCTCGAAACCATGATCGCGATAAAAGACTAAGAGGCGTTTTTCGATGAGTTTGAGAAAACGTCATCCCGGCATAAAGTGGCCGTATAAGCTATGTCTGCTCGCTTTGGTGTCGGACGAGTGGCTTGGTATGAGGCATCTTTCGGGCAAGCATCAGGGCATGGTCCGGTCCTTTGAAATCATAACTAGTTGGAGCTTACTTAGGGCGGCGACTTCGAGTGCTAAAATAGAGGTATTGCAAATACACTGCACTTCGTCGTAAGGCCGCATACTATGAGCGACAACTACAAGTCCATGGCTACCCGTGACGCAAGTCGCGCTGAAACACAGGCGCATCTTGCCGAGGGGAACGCCGTGGTAGTTACTGTAAATATCTCGTCAAACTTACAGGATGTCGCGGCTGAACACGCAGCCATGAGTGGTATGAGCTTTAGCGCGCTTTTCCGCAACTGATTCATCAATAAGCTTTCCGTGAAAGGGAAATAACCAATGGCCGATATCAAGAAACTGGAAACCGACCTATGGGAAGCGGCCGATAATCTGCGTGCGAACTCAAAACTTACCAGCCAGCAGTACTGTCTGCCTGTTCTAGGGCTCATTTTTCTTCGCTATGCATGGGGCCGCTTCAGTCGAGTAGATGCCCAGATTCACAAAGAGCGTGCGCAGCATACGGGCAGGCTGGCCCCCATCGAGTCTTCCGACTACACGCAGCGCGGAGCTATGTTTATTCCTGAAAAGGCTCGCTACAACTATTTGGTAGAACTACCAGAGGGAGCCGAAATTGGCCGCGCGGTCAATGACGCAATGGATCTACTCGAGAAGGAAACACCGTCACTTTCGGGCATTCTGCCTCGCGGCTATGACGAACTTGGCGACGATCTTCTTGGCGAAGTTCTTCGTGTGTTCAACAACCCAGAGCTAGATGCAGAAGGCGACGACATTATCGGACGCATCTACGAATACTTCCTTGGAAAATTTGCACCTGCGGTCGCCAGCGATGACGGCGTGTTCTTTACGCCAAAATCATTAGTGCGCATGATAATGAACGTTCTTGAGCCCGAAGCAGGCACTATGCTTGACCCGGCTTGCGGCAGCGGCGGTATGTTTGTGTCTGCAAGTGATTACGTGCGAGACAATGGCGGAAATCCAACTAACACCATGATGTACTACGGGCAGGAAAAGGTTGAATACAACGCCAAACTTTGCTTGATGAATATGGCTGTTCATGGAATGGAAGGTCACATAAAATCGGGAGATGATGCGAACAGTTTCTACCACGATGCATTTACCCTTGATGGCTCCTGCGATTATGTGGCGGCCAACCCGCCGTTCAATGTTGATAAGGTTAAGGCTGAAGCCGCCATCAACGCAGGGCGGATGTCTCTGGGCGTTGCTAAAGCCAATGCGAAGGGCGAGGTGTCAACGAGCGGCGCCAACTATTTGTGGATCAACTACTTCTATTCCTATCTCGCTGAACCTGGTTACATGCATGCCGACGGACGCGTAAGCAAGGGCGGTCGTGCTGGTTTCGTTATGGCCTCTTCGGCTACCGACTCCAATAGCGAAAAACAGATGCGCCGCATGCTTGTGGAAAGCGGCCATGCCGATGTGGTGCTGTATGTAGGAAATAACTTCTTCTATACGAAGAGCCTGCCTTGCACGCTTTGGTTCTTTGACAAGGGAAAGCCCCAGGAACTGCAGGATAAGACGCTCTTTATTGATGCTCAGCGCTATCGCACCGCCATCGACACGACGCACAACGAATGGAGCACGTGGCAGCTGAAGAATCTGTCCGCCATCGTGTGGCTGT
>NZ_JAVWUP010000067.1:0-13951 GCF_036667095.1 Gordonibacter sp.
GGCCGTGGCGGCCCGCGTTGCATGAGCATGCCGCTGGTGCGCGAGGACTAGGCACCGTTTGATCACCGTATTTGGATTCATGAATCCGGCCCCTTCGCATATCGAGGGAGCCGGATTCTATTTCAGGGTGCCCGATCCGGATCGAAGCCCCTCCACCTCCTGAACCTGCAAAGCAGGACGAGGGCTTGCCTGGTGGAGCGGTCGCTTTGCCGGGTAAAACGGATCACCCGCATACCGTCAAAGGTTTATCTGAAACGAAAGGGGTTTTGATGGACGAAAAGAAGAAGGGGATCGCCCTGTTCGGGCTGATCGGAATGGTTATCAGCTCGTGCATCGGCTCGGGCGTGTTTGCCATCACCGGTCAGCTGGCACAGGTCGCATCTCCGGGTGCTGCGCTGATTGCCTGGGGTATCGTGGGCGTCGGCTTCATGATGTTGGCGCTGTCGCTGGCCAACCTGGGTGCCAAGCGCCCCGACCTGCACGGCATCTTCCAGTACGCAGAAGAGGGCTTCGGTCCGTTCGCGGGCTTCCTGTCCGGCTGGGGCTACTGGCTTTCGGCCTGGCTTGGCAACGTGGCCTTCGCCACCATGATGATGTCCACGCTGGGTTACTTCTTCCCCGCGTTTTTGCCGGGCAACACCATTCCTTGCATCCTCGTGGCATCGATAATCATGTGGCTGCTCACGCTGCTGGTCATCCGCGGCGTTGAGAGCGCCTCGCTTTTGAACGCCATCGTCATGGTGTGCAAGGTGGCTGCCATCGCCGTGTTCGTGCTGTTCACGCTGTTCCTATTCAACGCCAACGTGTTCACGGCCGATTTCTGGGGCACGCTGCAAAACAACATGGCCGCCATGGGAGAGCTGGGACCCGACACCCTTGCCCTCGGAAGCGTGGGCGAGCAGGTCAAGAACTGCCTCATCATCTTGATGTGGACGTTCGTGGGCATCGAGGGCGCAACCGTCATGTCTTCGCGTGCCCGCAAGAAGAGCGACGTAGGCAAGGCCACCATCATCGGACTGGTGTGCCTGCTGCTCATCTACATCTGCGCCTCCGTGCTGCCCTACGGCTACCTGTCCTACACCGAGATCGCCGCCATGAACTACCCAGCCATGCTCTACGTGTTCGATGCCATGGCTCCCGGCTGGGGCGGCGCGTTCATCTCCATCGCCATCATCATCTCTGTCTTGGGATCGTGGCTCTCCTTCACCATCCTGCCCGCCGAGACAACCTCCGACATGGCGAAGCGCAACTTGCTGCCCGCCTCGTGGGGCAAGATGAACGCCAAGAACGCCCCGCAGTTCAGCCTGCTCATCGTGGGCGCCTGCACGCAGATTTTCATGCTCACGCTCATCTTCTCTGCCGACGCTTACAACTTCGCGTTCTCGC
This sequence comes from Gordonibacter sp., assembly GCF_036667095.1. Lineage (NCBI taxonomy): Bacteria > Bacillati > Actinomycetota > Coriobacteriia > Eggerthellales > Eggerthellaceae > Gordonibacter > Gordonibacter sp. Next base: position 1,387 of record NZ_JAVWUP010000067.1, read on the forward strand.
TGTGCACGGTAGCCATCGTCATCACCTGGTCTATGGCTGCGGCCTTCCAGGTGAAGTACTCCGCCCAGAACCGGCAGATGGGCCAGCTGGTCATCGGCATTATAGCCGTCGCGTTCCAGGTGATCGGCGTGCTGTTCAACGGCTGGTCGTTTTTGCTGCTCACCTGCGTGGGCTACGTGCCGGGCTTCTTCGTGTACGCCAAAGCGCGTAAGGACGAGGGCAAAGGACTGACCAAGGCCGAGAAAATCGGCATGGGTGTTATCACTGCCGCCGCCGTGCTGTCGCTGGTCATGCTGGCTACAGGCCTGATCGTCATCTAGCCGAACGTCATTGGGTGGCCAGGCGCGTTTTCGGCGCGCCTGGCCACCGCCCCTCCTGAAACGATTCGCACCCAGAAAGGACAAGCTCATGCATATCGCTACCATCGGCGTGGAAGACTGGCTCAACGTCTGGGAGAAAAGCGCCACCTACGACATCGCCCAATCCACCATCTCGTCTATGACCATGGGAGAGATCCTGGCGTTGGACGACGAGCAGGGCGCCACGTTCTACGATCGGCTGAACAACGAGAAGATGAATTACGGCTGGATCGAGGGCTCGCCCGACTTCAAGGCCGAGGTGGCCAAGCTCTACCGCTCAGTGGACTCGGACAACATCCTGCAAACCAACGGTGCCACGGGCGCAAACCTGCTGGCACTGATGGCGCTGGTGGAACCCGGCGACCACGTGATCGCGGAATACCCCACCTACCAGCCGCTCTACGAGATCCCCCGCACGCTGGGCGCCGAAGTGGAGTACTGGCACATCCGCCAGGAGAACGACTGGAACCCCGACATCGAAGAGCTGCGCGCACTCGTGCGTGCAGACACGAAGCTCATCTGCATCAACAACGCCAGCAACCCGCTGGGCACCGTACTTTCGGCCGATATGCTGGCGCAGATCGTGGAAATTGCCGAATCGGTGGGCGCCTACGTGCTCTCCGACGAAGTGTACCTACCCTTGCAGGACACGGAAGAATTCGTATCCATGGCCGACCTCTACGACAAGGCCGTCGTAACGAACAGCCTGTCGAAAACGTATTCGGTACCCGGCGCGCGCATCGGCTGGACCGTGTCGAATGCTCAGTTGGCCGACCGCTTCCGCGTGTACCGCGACTACACCATGATCTGCGACGGCGTGTTCAACGACGCGTTGGCCGTGCACGTGCTGCGCAACCGCGACAAGGTGCTCGACCGCAACCGCGCCATTGTGCTGAACAACCTGGCCATCACCCAGGAATGGGTGGACAGCGAGCCGCGCGTATCCTGGGTGCCGCCCAAGGCCGTATCCACGTCGTTCATCCAGCTGGACATCCCCATCGACGACGAGCAGTTCTGCAAGGACCTACTGCGCGACCAGGGCGTGCTGCTGGTGCCGGGAAGCCGCTTCGAACTGCCGCGCGGCGCTCGCCTGGGCTACTGCGCCGCCGAGCCCACCCTGCGCGAAGGGCTCAAGCGCCTCAGCGTGGCCCTACGCCAGTTCGACTAAGCACGCACGCGACACCCCTAGCTCATTATTGTTAAAAGCAAAGACTCAGCCGAAGCTGGGTCTTTGCTTTTGTCCCTCCCATCCTATCAGGTGTTTAAGGATCACAAGGGTCTTGGCAACTCCTGGCAACCTATCGCAAACGTGTCGATGAAATCGATAGTGGCAGAAGCTAGCGCCGAATTCCAACCTACTTCCAGGGGATGGCCGACGCCTCCCAAAACAGGTGCTGGGGAACACCCGGAGCCATTGCCGTGAAGGGCACGGACTCCCCCGCTGCTGGAGCATCTATCACAACAGAATAGCCCGCCGCCAAGACATCGCCCTTATCGCGCAGCACTACGCAGACTTTGACTTTGTCGAACCCCTCGGGAAGCCCGCCTAGGGCCTTTACCTGTCCGGCATAGTTCATATCATTCGTCCCACCGATATTCTCGACGGCATTCTCCACCGCAAGCAGATCGGCGATTTTCGGAGCAGAAGGATCGCTCGAGGTCGCACCCGTCACCGAAAACGCTAAAGAAGCCGCATAGATTCCGCCACCAACCTTGCCTGCATACGAGCACGTGTCACCGGCAGGAATCAGGGGGACGACCTCCTCCTGCACGAACACCGTGGCCCCCTGGGCATCCTTCCCCTCAACCTCGAGCGCGATATCCCGCAGATCATAGGAGGCATTAGGGTTTTGCAGGATGACGGAATACTGATACTCGCCCGTGTCTAGATAGCTTTTGCCAGGAGTGGAACACCAGCCGAACTCGGAAACGGGCCCGCCGAGTGCGTGCAGCACACCCCAACCTAGGAGCGTCCCAAAAGCCAATCCACTGCGTTGCATACCTCGACGTCGCCCTGCATGCCAAGCCCCAAGCGGTCGAGGGTAAGCAGCAGTTTCTTTCCAGGCTTGGCAGACACTGCTTTGAACGGCGCAAATTCACGTTCGCGCGTTTGAGCGTCCATAAGGCTTGCCGAAACCTGCACAAACAGCGTCTCATCTTTTCTCTTTGCAACGAAATCAATCTCCAGAGTGTCTGTCTTGCCTACGCGTATTTCGTAATTGCGAACTTTCAGCTCGTTGCACACGGCATTTTCCAAGGCAAATCCGTAGTCGCCCTCGGGAAAACCGAGCAACATATTTTTTATACCCAAATCAGATGGGTAATATTTTTCCAATCCCTGCAAGAAAGCTCCGCCCTTCACGTCGTATCGACGCACACGCTGAAACAAAAAGGCATCCACAAGTGCTTGCAGATAGCGCTCAATCGTCTCTGTCGAAGTTTTCCGGTGAGCACTTTTCAGGCGGTTCTCGATATTGGTGACAGACACACGCGATCCAGCAGTATCAGCAAGGTAGCTGGCGATATCGCTGAGTACGAGCGAATTTCTAATCTGCACATGCCGAGCAATGTCTTTTACGAATACCGTATCGAAAATACCCGACAACACCGTTTGCGCAAGAAACTGGTCTTCACCTTGCTCAACTACGGGAGGCAGACCTCCATACATCAAGTACCGCTCAAACGCACACTCGACTTCATCGACCTCGACGAAGGTCAGGAACTCCGAGAAAGACAAAGGATGTACGTTTATTTCAACGTATCTGCCCGAAAGCAAGGTTGCCAACTGACTAGAAAGCAAATATGCGTTTGACCCTGTCAGGTATATGTCCACATCCAGGTCAACGCGAAAAGAGTTGATTGCCTTCTCCCAAGATTCAACTAGTTGCACCTCGTCAAAAAGCAGGTAGTACCGGCCCTCTCCCTGCATCTGTTTTTGCACAGCATCGACAAGGTCTCTGTAGGTGCGTGTGTTGAAGTACGCAGAGGACTCGAAGTTCATCTGAATAATGTGATCGGCAGGAACTCCTTGTTTTTCTAACGACTGAGCAAAAAGGCGCATCAAGGAAGACTTGCCGCAACGGCGCATGCCCACAACTACCTTGATCAGCCCGTTGCCCCGCAAGGCCTCGAATTGGCTAAGATAGAGTGGCCGAGCTTTGAGGCGCGCGAGTGTATCCATAAGCGTCCTTTGTCTGATTTCCACTTTCTAGAGTATAACCGGTAACGTTCGTAATCTTTAACATTTTTCCGGTTATAACCTTAAAGCTTCAGGAACTGCACAATTTTTCCGGTTATAATCGGAAAACTAGCACCATGGCAACATTTCTGACCAGATAGCAAGAGGAGATTCTTTCGCTACAGCATTAGCGAAAGAATCTCCCTACTCACGATTCCCATAGTGCGCCACCTTCCCCCGCATGACGATCCTTTTCAGCTACATCACGCAGCCTCGCAAAATCTCTTTCATCTTACCTGTTCAAACGCATGCAAAAGACTTTTGACAGGCCCCCCTGCCCTGCTTTTCGCGGATGTCAAAGCCTTTAGGTGGTAAGGTGGAACCCGTCATGGCAACCTCATCTCATCGAAAGGACGAACGTGGAGCTGGGCAGTCAAATCAAGAAGCATCGGATGGGTCAGGACCTTTCCCAAGAAGATCTCGCGGCGAAGATATACGTATCACGCCAAACGGTATCGAATTGGGAGACCGACAAAACCTACCCCGACGTGGAAAACCTGCTGCTCCTAAGCGTTCTCTTCGACGTAACTATCGATGAGTTGATAAAAGGAGACGTGGAAGCCATGAAGGAAGCACTCGCAGAAGACTGGAAGAAAATACGCATCTTAAGTTGGGGCGGGCTTGTCATCGCCCTTGTGGGCGTTGCCACTTTCCTGGGGGGCGTTTTGTTTTGGAATTGGGATATAGTACCATCCGCCCTTCTTGGTCTTTTGATATGGGGAATCGGCATGGTGATGCTCGTAAAAGTTGAACACCTGAAGAAAGAGCACGACCTTGTCACCTACCGCGAGCTTATCGCGTTTTCCAAGGGAGAGCCCATCGATCGCAGCAATCCCCGCAGTCAGCAAGCACGCAAACACCGCATACTCAAGATCATAGCAATGACGCTCGCCGGAGCAATCGTGGGCGGCTGCGCTGGATATTTTGGCTACCTGTTCTTCGGCTGATCACAACACAAGCGCGTTTACTTCTGGCTGCTCGGCGCCGTCGTCTGTACATCGGCGCCTTTGCTAACCAGCGCGCGTCCACCATGGTCGAAGCCGGTGTTGATCGTGCCCTGCGTATTGCCGGTAACGAACTTGGCCTTGCTCAGGGTGTCGATTTCCTTCTTCATGTCCTCGACCAGCTTCACGCACAGCTGCATCGAGAAGTCCTGGCGTGCCACAACGCGCTGGACGATGGTGTCCTGCATATCTGCGGGCATGGGATACGCCGGCACCAGCCAGCCGCTCATGCGCAAACGGTCGGACAGGTCGTACAACGTCCACGGCACATCAACGCCGTCCTTCAGGCCCCAGCACACGATCGGAATGTTGCCAGCATCTTCGTAGATCTCGAACAGGCCCATCTCCTCCAGCTCGTCAACCAGATAGTGAGCCACGTCCATGGTGCGCTCGTGGATTTCCTTGTAGCCGTTGAAGCCATTGCGCATCAGCACGTAGTACTGGCCCACGATCTGAGAGGCCGAGCGCGAGAAGTTGATGGCCATGGTGGCCTCATTGCCGCCCAAATAGCTTACCCAGAAGATTAGGTCCTCGGGCAGCGCTTCCTTACTGCGCCATATAACCCAGCCGACGCCAGGATACACCAGGCCGTACTTGTGGCCGGACGTGTTGATGGACCAGACGTTCTTCAACTGGAAGTCCCACTCGAGATCAGGGCTGATGAACGGGGCGACCATGGAGCCCGAAGCACCGTCCACGTGGATGCGGATAGGCATCTTTGGATGATCTTGGTTATACGACTCCACCAGCGCGTCAAGGGCCTTCACGTCGTCGAACTTGCCGGTATAGGTGATGCCCAGAATGGCGGTAATGCCGATAGTGTGGTCGTCCACCTGGTCCATAACCGTGTCCATGTTCAGCGACAGGTGGTCCTTCTCAAGCGGCACCAGGCGCATCTCCACGTCCCAGTAGCGGCAGAACTTCTCCCAGCATACCTGGTAGCCAGAGGAGATAACCAGGTTCGGGCGCTGCTCGGTGTAGATGTTGATGCCGGCATCCTTCGCCAGCTTCTTCCAGCGGAACAGCATGCCCAAACCGCCCAGCATGCAGGCCTCAGACGAGCCCACCGTGGACGTGCCCATGGGCTCTTCGGCTGGATCGGCGTGCCACAGGTCGCCGAGCATGGCCACGCAACGGTTCTCCAGATCGGCCGTCATGGGGTACTCGTCCTTGTCGATGGCGTTCTTGTCCATCGTCTCGGCCATAATGCGCGTAGCCATAGGCTCCATGTAGGTTTGACAGAACGTGGTCAGATTCTGCGTGGCGTTGCCTTCGATGGACAGGTACTCCTTGATCATCTCGTAGGAGACGCGGGGCTCGACCGGATTGAGGTTCATCTTCAAACGCGGCATCTGCGCGTCAGACGCTTCGGAGCCGAAGATAGGCGTGAGGTACCTCGTCTTCTCGTCCATGCTGTCTAGGATCTTGCTTGCACTTTCCTTCTTCATTGAAACCTCCCGTATCGCGATGGTGTAATACCAAATTAGGAAATGCCCTGCCAGCTAGACCTTGCGTCCGGGCTTCGGGGCCGCCTTTGGCGGCACGTTCAAGGTGTCGGAGGGCCGGGGCTGCGAGGTGGCGGATGCGGCACCGGGGGCACGGAAGCTCGCCGATACAGCCGCTACCGGGTCTTTCGGCACCCAGCGATGCCGCATGCCATAGATGACGAACGGTATAACTATCGACACGACGAACGCCACGCCCAACACGGTTTGGTACACCATGTTCGCCTGCGCATCGAGGCTCGACGTGGGGAAGAACGAGATGACCAGCGTTGCAACCGTCATGATCAGGCCTACGCCAGCCACAATGGCCTTGAACGGAGTGCCTCCGGGAAGCTGGAAAGAGCGCTGCAGGTTCTTCTTCTTGAAGATGAGCGTGAAGTAGCCCAGGAAGAACAGCACGTAGCCCGCCAGGTAGATAACCACCGTCAAGCCGATGGCGGTCAGATAGCCCACCGACGAGCTGGACCCACCGGACAGGGCGATAGAGCCGCACAGCACCGCATCCCACACCGTTACGATAATGGCCTGGATAACGACGGTTTTCACCGACACACCGTTCTTGTTCGTCTTCTTGAAGGACGGGGGGAGGATGCCGTCATGCGCGGTATCGAGCAAGGCGCGCGACGGACCCACGATCCAGGCAGAAATCTCGGCCAGCACGCCCAGTGCCAACAGCAGCGCCACCACGAATACGACCCAACCGAGAGCCGGGTTGATGTGCTGTACGAAGATGGCGCGGAACGCCTCGATAACGCCGAAGGACAAGTTGCCGTCGAGCGTCGAGGCCGGCAGCGTCGTAGCAACGGCCAAGCCGCCCAGCGCATCAAGCGCGATGGTGATAATGGCCAGCACGATCATGGCCAAGGGGTAGTTGCGGTTCGGGTTTTTCAGTTCGTTCACGTGAGAAGCCGAAGCTTCAACACCCATGTACGCCAAGATGAACGAGGCAAAGATCACGAGCGTGTCAACTTTGGTAAAGTCTGGCACAAACGTAGTCACATCTATCTTGATCTGCGAGATGCCGCCCGTGGCAAAGTAGATGATCAGGCCCACCAACAGCACGAGAACCGGCAAGATGATGCCGCCCACAAAGCCGATCTTGGAGATACGCGCCGTGTATTTGGTACCACCTAGCTGCGTCAGCGTGAGCAGCCATACGATGGCGGCAACGCCGAAGAACATGACCAGCGGGTTGTTGTACAGTGCGTCCCACTTAAATACGTAAGCCAAGGCCGCCAGAATGAAGAATGCCATCGTCACGAAGCCGACCGTGATCTGGAACCATTGGAAGAATAGGGCGGCAAAACCCCAGCGCCGTCCCAGTGTATTGCCCACCCACGAGAAGATGCCGCCGGACTCCCATCCTTTGACGGTCGCCATCTCGGCCGCGCACATAGCCACCGGCAAGAACCACAGCAAGCCGCCGACGATCAGGAAGAACACCAGCTGGAACCCCGACGAGGCGAACGATGGATACTCGTACACCGTCATTACCATCGATGCCGTGATGGCGAAGAATCCGAAGAACGATAGGGTACGTGCAAACGATGGACGTCCGGCTTTCCCCACCGGACCAGCATCGGCACTCGACGCAACCGCCTGTTGACCTGATTCGCTCATACTCCACTCCCTTCCCTTGACGTGTGACTCCCGCACTTGCCTGGTTTGCAGGTGCGCACAGATTTAGTTGACCTATCTGTTCTATCAAAGGGGAGAAAGGAAAACGACAGGAGGGTGAAAGATTCACCCTCCTGTCGTAGAGGTGTAAAAGTCAGGATGGCCTCACGTGAGCGTCCGGTAACCTAACGCCGAGCATCTTTCGGCAAGCACCCGCAGTTTACTGCGCGCGCCTCGAGCAGAACTACTCCCGGGTTGCCTTCGCGTAAGCCTCGGTGGCCCCGATAGCCTCGCCAAGCAGCTTGTCCGCCATCTCGCGCACATGGTAACCTTCCGAGATGGAGGCGACGGCTGCTCCGTCGACCAATGCCACCACGATGCGCGGCGTCATGGGCACACCTGCCCGGTTAAGGATGCGCGCGATAGCGGCATCCAGCAGCACACGGCCCTTGCGGTACGCCTCGGTAACCACTTCCGAATCGGCAGCACCTATCAGCTGGGCATAGTGGGCGGCCGGTACGACGGAGTCGTCAGGCAGGCAGGCGCGCGTCAGCAATTCGGTGATGCGCGCACGACACTCTTCAGGTTCCAGCTTGTCGCTGAGATCGGCTACTTTTTCAGCACGCTGGGCCCATAATTGGATGTTATGCATACCTGCTTCATGTAGAAGCTCGGTAACCGAATCGAAGTAGTAGCCCACCGACGAGGAGGCCGCGCCTGCCCATTTTGCCACCTTGCGATAGGTAACGGCTTTGGGTCCTTCGTCACGCAAAAGCGCAGCGGCAGCCAGCACCAACGACGTGCGTGTAATCTGCGCTTTCAACGATCTCGGTGTAGGCGATTCGCTCATGGTTCCCCCCACGTGCTTTCTGCCTGCTCTTGGCAGACCATCGTCCCTCTCTCGCGACAACGCCATCCGATCTGCCAATGCAGACCGGATGGCGCGAGACAAGGTATCCTTTCGCAGCCTCGCTGCGAATCGAGAGGCTAGACCTCAGACAGGTCCTTGCCCGTATGCTCATGCGATAGTATCATCGCCACAAGCGCGACACAAGACACACCTACCATGTACCATGCGGGAGCCAGATTCGATCCCGTAGCAGCTATAAGTGCCGTGGAGATGAACGAGGCGGAACCGCCGAACAAGGCGTTCGCCATGTTAAACGACAGAGCAAAACCGGTATAGCGCACTGCCGTGGGGAACGTTTCAGTCAGATAGCTGGACAGCGTACCATCGTTGATGGTAAGCGCCAGGCACAAGACCAGCTCGACGCCAAGCACGGCGACAAATAGACCCGTGTTCAGCAGCATGAAGGCCGGCACCGTGAGCACAATGAACGACACACAGGCAATGATGAGCATCTTTTTACGTCCATACTTGTCGGACAAATGCCCACTGCCGAAGATAAATGCGATGTACGCAATCAGGCTGATCGTGGTGATCAGCGACGATTCGCTCGCCGGCATCATGACCACCGTCTCCAAATACACCGGCAGATAGGTAAGCACCACGTAGAAGCCCACGGCGTTCAGCATGGCAGCACCAAACGAGATGATAAGCTCCCTGGTGTGATGACGGAACAGGTCGCGAATGGGATGGTTCGAATCGTCGGCCTTGCTCAGCGACTTCTGCATCTCCTGATAGGTCGGAGAATCTTCCAGCTTGGTACGGATGTAGTGAGCAACCAGACCCAACGGTCCGGCCAATAGGAACGGTATGCGCCATCCCCAATCGTTCACGGCAGTCTCAGGCAAGATAGAGTACATGACCGTGGCGAACATCGATCCTACCAGCAAGCCCACCGCCGTCGAAGCCGGGACAAGCGAGCAGTACAGGCCGCGCTTGTTGGAGGGAGCGTACTCGGCCAAGAACGTAGCCGCACCAGCGTATTCACCAGAAGCCGAAAAGCCCTGGACCATGCGCAGCAGCAACAGCAAGATGGGGGCGGCAAGGCCGATGGCTAGGTAACCGGGCAGCAAGCCAATGAAGAACGTCGCACCCGTCATAAGGAAGATAGACGTGGAAAGAGCCCATTTGCGCCCCTTCTTATCGCCCATGCTACCCCAGAACACCGCACCGACCGGACGCAGCAAAAACGACAGTGCGAATACTGCGAACGTCTGCATCAGCGCCAGCGACGGATCGTCGCCGGGGAAGAACACGTGTGAGATGACTACGGCAAAATACGAATACGTAGCGTAGTCGAACCACTCGATAAAGTTGCCAAGAAACGAGGAAACGGCAACTTTCTTAAGCGTACTGTTTTGAGCAATATTAGATTCCATGATAATCCCCTAGATCGTTTGCGGCCTCGTTGGAAAGAGGAAGAAACCGCATGAACAGCGCTTGACTCAATGGAGCCTCCTCTCAGGAGAAATCCTCGACAGCTGGACTATTATCATAGCTCATAACCTTGAGGATGCCGCAGATCGTTATCTATTCGGAAGTAATTTTCCTATTGAATGGCTTATTCGACAGGAAATTGAAACAAGAGTAATGCAGTCGGGCGGAACGACATCCGGTCGTCCCGCCCGAGGGAGGCCCTTATTGCAGCATAACGAACTCCCTGGACCACACCCTCACGATACCGCAACCCACCAGCCCTCACCTGTCAGAAAACCGACGGCGGAACCAGTACTGATCAGGCCGCGAGCATCAGTAGTCCTCGAGCATCTCCACCTGGGCCTTGCTCGCGCGCATGATGAACGCGCGCTTCGCCTTTTGGCCGCCCTTTGCGAGCTTGCGCAGGATGACCCTCTTCAGGCGCGGGTACTCGTTCATGCCGTACCAGGCGAACGCCGTGCCGCCGCTGTACGCTTCCACGATGCTGTGCACCGGGAGGTTCGCGTCGCGCTTGGCGTCGAGCGCCAGGTACTCTTCGATCTCGTCGGCGCATACGTCGCGGATGACATCGACATCGATCTCAAGGTCGTGGGCAAGCTGCCTCAGCTGGTATTCGACCTCATCTTGATCGGCACGCGGGAAGTACGTCACGTCGTAGGCGACGGCGCAAAGACCCGACGCCTTCGCGAACTGGAGCAGCGACTTCAGCGATATCATCTGCACATGATCTTCCGTACGCTCTGCAATATCCAACTCCGCAGGAAAACCCTGGAAGCCTTCCTCTGCAAAGACAGACTTCAGTTCATCTTCGGTCAGCGCAGCTTCAAAATCGACCTCAGTGGCAATGTGGGTAAGGTTCTTCGTTATCTTCATATAATGCACCTTCCTCTCCTATTGCAGGCCATCGTTGGCTCTATGCAAACCAAGCGTCCGAACCGCCTTGCGACACGTACGGGAAAGCAGTCGAAAATGCTTGGCTCATCCTCGCAGCTTACCTGCCGCACCGCCCGCGCAAGGCCGCTCCCTTACGGGAGCGGCTCTCGGGCGCATGGGTAAAACTAGCGAATATCTTCTTTTATAGCTTCTTCTTCAAGGCGGGCAGCAAGGTTCTCGCTGATCTCAGCTTGCTGCTTTTGCTTACGTCCGGCAACCATGCCCTTGATAGACGGGATGGCACCGCCACCGATGATAAGGAAGCCGCCTATGATGGTATTGATCGTGAGAGCCTCACCGAATACAACCAGGCCAATAAAGATAGCAACGGGAACTTCCCAATATGCAATGGTGCCGTAGTCGGCAGCAGGCAAGTTACGCCCAGCCACCAGCAAGAAGCCCAAAGCGATAGGACCGCAGATAATCCACAGCAGCACCGCACCGATCCAGTTGAACGTGGTAAAGTGCACGTTGAGTGCCCAGTTCTCCATGCCGGGGTTGGCACCCAGCGCATTCAGCACGATGGTGATGGCACCTGCACCGATAACGGCGAAGATGAAGTTCCACACGCCACGGGCGGTGGTGTCGGCATCTTTGCGGTAGCCGTTGAAGAACATCGAAGCGCCGTAGAAGAAGCCGGAGGCGATGCCGAATGCGTCGCCGAGGCCCTTTTGCGGGAACTCGGGAGTAGACGGAACCAAGTTGAAGTCGACGAAGAATCCGCTGTCGCCAAAACCAATAAGGTTGTTGCCGAACAGCATGCCAACAAACACCGCTCCCAAGCAAATCCATTGCAAGCTTGACATGGGCTCTTTGCGGAAAATACGTGCCAGTATTACGCAGATGACAGGGCCGATATAGATGAACAAAACGGCGTTAGAGATGGTGGTCAGAAGCGTCGAGGTCACATAGCACGCAAGCGACATGCCAATCATAAGGCCGCCGAGTGCGATGGCGGGTGTGAGCTTCAGCTTCTTGAATACATGCACCTTATGGGTCGCAAGCAGCAGGATGACGAAGAACAGCACACCCATGCCCATGCGGCCGACTGCCATCAAGGCACCGATGCTGTCGCCAGCATTAAACCCGAGGGCACCGTTGAACATATCGGTACGCGTTGCCCAACGACTAAACAAAGGCACCATGCCCATGCCTGTCGCGGAGATGATCATGGCGATAACACCCAGGTTAACTTTCATCTGGTATCCGCCGGAGCCATCTATATCCTCTTTGCCCGCTTTAGGCTCTTTTTTCTCAAGATCTGCCATTGGTCCTCCTTAAACCAGTAGCAAAATGAATAGGCCACCCAATCCCCCAAACGAGGGTCTTTCATCATGCAGGATCGAATTCGAGACGACCTATGCCTCACCTTTGATCCTGCATGACCGAATTCTATTGCATGTAATAATCAAGTTTCGAATGCAAGAAGGGGATCCGGAATGCCTTGCAGACCGAATCCCCTTCCTTTTCACGATATTACATTGCCCTAGCGTTGGTAGGTGGTCACGCAGCAGCGCTTAGTCGTTCCACAGCTCCGGACGGATCAAGGTCGGATCCTTGACGCG
>NZ_JAVWUP010000068.1:0-6254 GCF_036667095.1 Gordonibacter sp.
CATCAAAATACCTCATTTGATGACACGCTTGTTGAGGTGCGCAAATATGAAGGAGAGGTGAAATAATGGCCCACTTTGGCATGGTGATCGACACCAAAAAATGTATCGGCTGTCATGTGTGCGCTATGGCGTGCAAGGTGGAGAATAATCTGCCTAATGACGTTTGGTGGAATCGCGTCTTAACCGACAATGGGGGCGGTGTGGGCTTCGATATGGTGGGAGGCTCTTACCCCGATAACTTGAAACTCAGTTTCTATACGCTTAGCTGCCAGCATTGTGAGAACCCGGCTTGCGTGAAGGTGTGTCCGGTGGGTGCAACATATCGAGATCCTGAAACCGGGGTAGTGCGTCAAGACTACGAAAAGTGTATTGGGTGTCGCATGTGCATGGCGGCATGTCCTTATACGGGCGTGCGTGCGTTCAACTGGGAAGAGCCTCGATACCATATGGACTACGCCGTTGGTGACGCGAACACCCCTCAGCACCAAAAACATGTGGTAGAGAAATGCACGTTTTGCTATCACCGCATATCGAAGGGTGAAGAGCCCGCTTGTATGCATTTATGCGTAGGCCGCGCTCGCCATTTTGGCGATTTAGATGATCCTAGTTCTGAGGTTTCGCAACTCGTCCGAGATCGCGCATACAAACAGCTTCTTGAAGAACGTGGTACCAAGCCCTCTGTCTACTACCTCGTATAGGGCGAAAGGAGAATAATCATGTCTGAGAATACTTCGGCGGCGAAGCCCGCCAGTGCTCCTACTGCCAAATTCGGAGGTAAGGGGCTCACTATTGGTATCGTGGTAGCTGCGCTTGTGGCTGCTGTCGGTGTCGTGCTCTGGGGTATCCAGCTTACCGGGGGCCTTGTGCAGACCGGCATGCGCAACTTCGATTCCTGGGGGCTCTACATTACAAGTTTCATGTTTCTTGTGGGCTTGTCCGCAGGTGGCCTCATTATTTCTTCCGTGCCTCGTGCGTTTGGCATGAAAGGTTTTGGGGGTATTTCCAAGGTGGCTGTGTGGACGTCGATTTGCTGCACGGTGTTGGCAATTGCCTTCGTTGTGATCGACTTGGGCCACCCGCTGCGCCTGTGGGAGTTGTTTGCTTATTCGAACCTAGGCAGCCCTCTTATGTGGGATATTATCGTGCTGAGCGCTTACCTTATTTTGTCCATCGTGTATTTGTGGGCAACTATTCGCTTTGAAGGTGGCAAGGGTTCGGAGAAAAGCCTGCGCGTGATATCGGTGGTTGCGCTGGTGTGTGCAATTCTCGTTCACTCAGTGACCGCGTGGATTTTTGGATTGCTGCCGGGGCACGAGTTTTGGTACACCGCGCTGCTGGCACCTTGGTTTGTGACATCTGCTCTTGTATGTGGTGTCTCTCTCGTACTTGTTGTGGTTATCGTCTTGCGCCACGTAGGATATATGCAGCTTGATCAGCAAAATATTGTCAAGATGGTAAAGATGCTTGGCGTATTTATCATGGTTGATTTGTACTTCTTTGGCTGCGATCTGCTTACCGCAGGCTTTCCGGGAGGCTCGGGGGCAGAGACGGTTGCTATGCTCGTGTTCGGGCCGCTCGCGCCGTTTTTCTGGATAGAGATCATAGGGTGTCTTGTTGCTGCCTTAGTCTGCTTCGTGCCTAAGCTGCGCACTAACCCGCTTATTGTGATTGCAGCGGTACTTGCTATCGTTGGTATCTTCTGCAAACGCGTTCAGCTCTTGGTGGGCGGTTTTCAGATTCCTAACCTTGATTACGCGAACGCTATGTCTCCTTATACGGTCACCGATTGGTCGGCGGGGATGCTTGGCGCTTATCAGGGTATGGTGTACTGGCCAACACCGCTTGAATTTGGTGTGACGATGGGGGTTTTTGGCCTCGGCGTACTTATGCTGCTTCTGGGTCTGAAGTTTTTGCCACTCAAGCCAAACGAGCAGTCGCACTAACATCTTCAACGAAACGCGTCGAGCTGTAGTTTTTCCGTCGGCTCGACGCGGCGTCAAGCGAAACAAGCACCTGCTAGCCGCTCCTTTGCTGAGGGCATGGAAAGCGGGTGCTTTCGCTTTGAAAGGGGAAACTTGTGCTAAGGAAGATAGCCATAACCCTGGCCGTATTTTTGATAGTAGGTGTGGGTGTGTATGGGGCGGGACGTATAGCGAACGCGTCAGTTGGATTGCCACACCCTATTGCCCCGGATTCGCCCTGCCCTGTTGTTGGATGCGCCAACGGAAGCTGTCATGGCTTTGATAATGTGCCAAAGCCCGATGGTGTACATGAAATGTCTTGCCCTGAGGTGTCATGTGCCTCTCTTGAGTGTCACGCATGGAATACGTTGGAAACACGCTACTATCAGCCGAGCGACTCGAGTTTGAATTTGTGGATACTCGCTCCGGTGGTGCTGATTGTGGGCCTTGTCATTATCGTTCGGAAGATGTAGGAGCGGGTATGGACAAGAAAAAATTTCTGATCGATGTGGTGGCGCTTCTTGTTTTTGGTGTGGTGATGAACCCGGCAATTACGGGCATAGGAGTGCACGAATGGATCGGGTTGGTGCTACTGATAGTATTTTTTATACATGTACTGATGAGTATCGACTGGATGGTTGATACGGTAAAGAACCTTCGGGTAGGCACCTCGTGGACGCGGAGAGGCAATTTCGCGCTCGATATGCTCATCGTAATAACGTGTATGGTGGTAACGGTTTCGGGCCTGCTTGTGTCGGGTGCTGTTCTCCCGACCTTTGGTCTTTATGCTGACGGCTACTATTTCTGGAATCCACTCCATGCGATGTCGGCCAAGGTGTTGCTTGCTCTGCTTCTCGTGCATGTGTTTGTGCATTGGAAATGGTTTGCCAGTGTTCTCAGGAAAGGGCGCGGCGATTCCTCCGACGGATCTTCTTCGACGGAGCGTCGTGATCGTTAGAAACGAAGCGCGGTGAAAAAAAGGGGGGGCGTGCTGCCTCCTTTCACCGCGTATTGAGACTCTCGAGCAGAGACTGGGTAGGATGCAAGCTGCGAGGGGATTGATTGCCATGTTTGGTGAATGCGCTCAGACAACTCGCCTCTGGCATACTTTGAGAAATGGTGGTCGTAGTGCGAGCTTTTGGGTGAGGTGAGCGCTCTGGGGCACTTCTGAATCTCATCGAAGATGATTAACGTGTTCGATACTTGCTATTCTCTCCTCATCACCTAGAATGACGGTGCAACGTTACCGGGTGCTCGATCGAGAATGCGAGGGGGCAAGAGTCGGAATGCTGGGGGATTTGGTAGTCTGGTACTTGTTTTTAGGCGGGGCGGGATCGGGGCTTCTATTTGTTGTTGCTAGTCTTGAAGCTCTCTCGCCGCACGCTATTGATGAAGCCCGTACCGAGGGGAATCGTTGCTATGTTCCTCGGGAACTCTATAGTCGCTTTTTTGGGCCGGCATACGGCGTAGGCCTTGCCTCAGTGATATTGGGCATGTTTTGCCTTCTGATTGACCTTGGTCGAAGCGATCGCGCTTTGTCTCTTTTCTTTCAACCCGTGCCCTCATTTATTACTTTTGGTGCATTTGGGCTGGTTATCCTTGCGGTGCTTGCAGCGGTACTTTTTACGGTTTGGGTATTGAGGATACCGGTTTTTCCAAAAATGTTAATGCTGGTTATTCGTAGTGGTTGCATGGTGATGGCTTTTGTGGTGATGCTGTACACCGGGCTTTTTCTTTCTAGCATGTCGGCGGTGGAGCTATGGGATTCACCTTGGCTGCCTGTTCTGTTCGTGGTGTCGGCGCTTTCCGCAGGGCTTGCGCTGCTGGTGTGCATTGTTGTTCTGTGCGGATCGGGCGATGAATTCAAGTCAACACTCCGCCGTATTCAAAAAGCCGACGCAGTGGTTATTGCGTGCGAAATGGTCGTGATTGTGCTGTTTGTTGCCTTGGGTCTGCTGGGGAATGAGGCTGCTCGCCTCTCGGCCGAGCGTATGGTGCAAGGCGATCTGGCAAGTGTTTTCTGGGGATGTATCGTGCTGCTTGGGCTTATTGCTCCTCTGGTGTGCGAAGTATTCAATCGCCATCTGAATGCGTATGTAGTCATCGCTTCGGGAGCCTTTGTTTTGGTGGGTGGGTATTTCCTGCGGTGGTGTATTTCGGAGGCGGGTAGGGCCCCTGATATCGTGACATCGGTTATGAAGGTGCTTGGGATACAATGAAGGCATTCGCGGGAATTCTGAGGGAGGTTTAAGAAAACAACGTGGTCTTGTTCGAAGTAGACAAAGAAAGTGATCTTCCCCTTTGGGTGCAGCTGCGCAATCGGCTGGTCTACTTGATAACCACGGGGTACTTCAAACCTGGTGAGAAGCTTCCTACCGTGCGTGGTCTGGCAGCAGATATATCCATCAACTTCAACACGGTAAACAAAGCGTATATCAGCTTGATGGACGAAGGATACATAGACTCAAAGCCGGGCAGGGGAGCTATCGTTCGGGCGGTGGAAGATGATAAAACCGAGACATTTGAATCGGTTGATACACTGATTGAAGATTGCGTTGATGCTTGTCTCGCAATGGGACTTTCTTTTGATGATGTGAATAAACGCATGAAGAAAAAGATGCGCGAAATGGAAAAGAGTAGAACCGATGGTCGAGAGTAAGCGGATAGGATGGCTGGCATGAAAAAGGACACCGCAAATGCCAAAGGGAAGAGGCGGCAGGGGGTTGTCGCCGAAACTCAGGTACTCGAAACTGATCGCACGGCATCGAAGGCCGGAGCACTGATTTTCGCACTCGTTTTGTTCCTGGTTGTTTTCGCGCTTGTGCAGGGTGTTTGGCTGTTCGCGTTCGGTGCGGTAGATGTGATGAGTGTGGCGGCGGCGCTTATTGTTGCGTGGCTTGCTACCTCTACCGTACACATTGCGAACCAATGGGAAAAGATCGTTGTGCTGCGGCTTGGTAAGCTCAACCGCGTATCAGGTCCTGGCCTGGTGTTCACCATTCCTGTTATCGAGCACTGCTCGTTGCGGGTTGACATGCGTATGAGGTCGGTTCCATTCGGGGCGAAGGAAACCCTGACCGCCGATCTGATTCCCCTTGATATCGATGCCGTGCTGTATTGGATGGTGTGGGATGCGGAAAAGGCATGCATGGAAATCAACAACTACAGCCTTGCGGTGCAGCTGGCTGCCCAGACGGCACTGCGCGACGCGATTGGGCGCTCGAGTGTTGCCCAGGTAACCATTCGTCGCAACCAGCTCGACAAAGAGCTTACCCAAGTGCTTGATGAAAAAACTGCGCAATGGGGCATCTCTGTTATGTCGGTTGAGATCAGGGATATCATTGTGCCCGAGTCGCTTCAGGAGGCCATGTCTTTAGAGGCGCAGGCTGAGCAGCAAAAGAAGGCTCGCATTATCCTCATGGAGGCTGAGCAGGTAATTTCTGAAATGGCCGTTGGGGTGGGGGAGACGTACGGGGATAACGACAACGCCATGGCCATCAGGCGCATGCATTTGCTGTATGAGAGCGTTCGTACCACCGGCGGCACCGTGGTGGTGCCGAGCGCGTTCGCCGAGGGATTCGGTGACGTTTTACCTGATGATATAGGTAAGATTATCGGGAAGTGATTTCGCAGGTAAGCTCTTACTTCTCAAAGTAGAATAATACAATACCAAGTTATCCTAGGATAAGTCTTGATTATCCTAGGATAACTTGGTATTGTGCATTCAGTGGAATTTGGCCAATTCTCAGAAGGAATATTGAGGGGATATCCGGATGAATTGTGCTCGCAGGAGCAGAGGGTTCGTGCTTCTGGACTCAAGGGGGATATTCTGACACGATCTTTTAGGAGGAGAGATGTCAGGAACGACCAGTCCGCAAAGCGGACTCACTCGTAGAGGATTTCTCAAAACAACCGGTATTGTTGCAGGATCTGCGGCAATCGTCGGAGGCGCTACGCCATTGACGGCGCTGGCTGAAGACCTCAATACTGGACAAACGGAAGCAGAAGGTGAGCAGATTTTTCGCGGGGTATGTCGCCCTAACTGCTTTAGTTTTTGCCATCTGAATGTTCATGTGCGTGATGGTAAGATAACGAAGACCTCTCGTGCGGAATATAATGAGGGCTGCTATGATCGAATTTGCCAGCGCGGGTTATCGCATGTTCACAGAATTTACGATCCCGAACGCTTGCAGTATCCCTTGCGCCGCGCTGAGGGTACCGAACGTGGTGCTGGAAAATGGGAACGTGTGAGCTGGGACGAAGTCTTTACGGAAATTGCCGACAAAATCAAAA